>CADCOU010000275.1 GCA_902803155.1 uncultured Lachnospiraceae bacterium
CCTTAATGATATTTTTTACAACCCCTTATTAATTATTTATACTCCCCTTGAAAAGCCGGCAGCTCCCCTGCCGGCTTTTCTCCGTCCCGGGGAAGGATATCATATTGCGCACTGCGCCGCAACATATGCGCATCGCTCCGCAATATAACTCTTGATTCGGACCGTATGCAGCGTATATGATGTCTGATATAAGTTTGTTATCCGCCTCCCGGTGAGACGGGTGACACAGCTGTGGAGATGTACAGAACAGGAGATACAAAACAAGATGGCAGGTCGTCAGAGAGAATTCAGTTTCAGGGATGAAGCAGGCAATGTGGTGCAGGAGATCCTCCGGGACTATCAGGGAGGCCGTTCGATCGACCGGGTCGCTTCCGCGAAAGAACCGGACCGCAACACCATAGAGAAGATCATACAGGAATTGTTCCAGATCGTTTATCCCGGATACTACATGAATCCGGACACAACGCTCCGGGTATTCAACATGGACGCCTCGATCAGCACCATCGTTGATGATATCATTATCAATCTGGAGGAGCAGATAGAGGTTGCGCTGCGTTATGCGGATGAGTTCAATACAAAGTCTGCAGATTCCCTGCAGGAAGAGTCGCAGCGTATCACGATCGAGTTCATGCACCGGATCCCCCGGGTGAGAGAATATCTGGACACGGATGTGCAGGCTATGCTGGACGGTGATCCGGCTGCCTGTTCCAAGAGCGAGATTATCCTGTGCTACCCCGGACTCTATGCGATGACCGTATTCCGCCTCGCTCATGAACTGTACCTGCTGAATGTCCCCCTGATCCCACGCATGATGACGGAATATGCACATGACAAGACCGGTGTCGATCTGCATCCGGGTGCAACGATCGGCAAATACTTCATGATCGACCATGCAACAGGTATCGTCGTCGGTGAGACCACGATCATCGGTGATCATGTCAAAGTCTACCAGGGCGTCACGATCGGTGCGCTCTCGACCCGGCCGGGGCATTCGCTCCACGGTCAGAAAAGACACCCGACGATCGAGGACAATGTCACGATCTATTCCGGTGCGTCCATCCTCGGAGGTCAGACCGTGATCGGCCATGACGTGGTCATCGGCGGTAACTGCTTCATTACTGCTTCCATCGCACCGAACTCCCGGGTCAATGTGAAGAACCAGGAGAGCCTGCTCCGGAAGGACGACGATGATCCTCTGATGTGGATCTGACCGGAACGGACATAGCATCCCTGCTCATCTCTGTTCATCTTCTGGTATTGCTGTTTCACAGAGAAAAAAATCGAAGATACTATATGTAAAGAAGCCGGTTTGGAACTCATTCCGAATCGGCTTCTTTTTCGAATACCCATCTCATTATCTTGCCCGTCCCCGTACGCGGGAGTTTTCCTTCGCGGGGAATAACCCTGGTAATCTGCCTGCTGCGCGGATAGCGGCGGTTCAGAGACGCCACTGCCTTCTCCATCAGCTCCTTCCCGATACGGTCGCTGTACAGGAGCACCGGGCGTCCCTCTTCCAGGATCACACACAGTTCATTGGAACCAACTTCTTCTGACAGCCAGGATTCGTATTCCGGGCAGGATATCTTACTTCCATCCGGCAGAACGAGTATGTCCTTCTTCCGTCCCGTTATGCGCAGTACGCCTCTCTCATCGATACGCCCGAGATCCCCTGTCAGGAATCTGCCGTTTTCCAGCGGTAGATTCAGGCTTCCGTCTTCCGGATCCAGGTAGCCTTCCATCAACGCTTCCGTCACGACCGTGATCTCACCGTCCGGTGCGATCTTCAGATCGGCTCCGGGGCAGATACGCAGAGCGAACGGATCACTCAGATCCTGTGCGATCGCAAGTCCGCTTGCCGTTTCGGTCAGGCCGTAGCCGGTGTATGCCTGCAGGCCGCGGAGCTGGAGTGCCTGAAGTGATTCCTTCGAAGGGACAGCTGCACCGATCAGAATGGTCCTGAGGTCCCGGTTCAGCGCATCCATACGGAGAAGCTGATCCACCATGGCCGGCACCGCCGCGAGAACCGTCGGA
>CADCOU010000276.1 GCA_902803155.1 uncultured Lachnospiraceae bacterium
TTCATTTTAATGACAGCAAGAATGCATGCGGATCTCATAAAGACCGGCATGAAAAACTTGGACGGGGATCCCTTGGGCCGGAAGCAATGAAACGGATCGCTCTGCACCCGGTATTGGCGGGTCTGCCGTTTATTCTCGAAACACCTAACGACGATGACGGTTATATTGCGGAAATACATACCGTCCTGAGCTGGCTGGAGGAATGAGGGCATTTTAATCATCTTTTAATGTTGCATTAATCCCCCTTATATTGTATTTGCCTCTGTGAGTGATAGAATCTGCTCAGCAAATGAGAGAAAAAACCATCTCAGGAAAGGGGATATGAACATGAAAAAGGAGCTCAGAAGATCCAAAACGGACTGCATGATCTGCGGAGTCTGCGGAGGACTGGCAGAGTATTTTGGCATTGATTCAAACATGATCCGGCTGATCTGGGTCGCGTTTTCACTGTTTGCGGGAACCGGCATCCTGCTTTACATCATCGCAGCCATCATTATGCCGAAGGCAGAAACATCTGAGAAAGATCTGGCAGATGTAATCGCCGGCGAGAAATAATTGTTGCATTTCTTCTGTGCGTGTTATATTTTGCTCAGTGGAAGGAGGTATGCATATGGGACTTATATGGGGACTTATACTTGGAGCTATCGCCGGATTCCTTGCAAGCGAGATCATGCATGAGAAATCCGGGATGGTCAAGAATATCCTTCTCGGGATATGCGGCGGATTTGTCGGCGGTCTGGTATTCAACCTGATCGGACTGTCTGCACACGGAATCCTCGGGAGCCTTATCGTTTCAACGGTCGGCGCCTGTATCTGCATATGGCTTGGAAGAAAGCTGTTCTAGGCTGGCAGTGTCCGGAAGCAGCCATGCGGATGTACGCTCCGGGAACGCGATCGTCACGGGTATGATGATCGTGCTCCCGGATTTTTTATGGCAGAACGCAGGCTATTGGTTTTTTTGAGTTTTGTGTATTATAGTAGGATGGCAGTCCGAAACAAAGCCGTCTGAAAACTATAGTAAGGAGCGCTGTCCGGAATGGAATATCTTGATATTGTAGATGAGCTCGGTATGCCGACAGGGAAGACGGTTTCCCGCCGGATCGCCCACAGGGACGGCATCCTGCACCGTACTGCTCATGTGTGGGTCGTGCGGCCTTCCGATAAAGATAAGGAATATGACATTCTGCTTCAGAAACGCAGTATGGAAAAAGAGTCTTTTCCCGGGCTTTATGATACTTCTTCGGCCGGACATATTCCGGCGGGAGAAGAGCCGGTTCCTTCCGCGCTGCGTGAACTGCAGGAGGAGCTGGGGATCCGGGCAGACGCGGAGCAGCTTCACTATGCCGGCTCTTTCCGCATTCAGTATGAGAAAGAATTCCACGGAAAACTGTTCCGGGATAATGAAGTGACAAATGTGTATGTGTATTCCGAACCGGTGGATATCGATTCTCTGATGCTGCAGGCATCGGAAGTCGATGAGGTCCGGTGGTTTGGCCTGGATGAGGTGTGGAATGAGATTCAACACAGCCGGGAGCGTTTCTGCGTTCCGACAGCCGGACTGAAGGTGCTCCGGGACTGTCTGTTCAGGTCTGTCACCGGCAGACCTGAATCCTGATTATTTGCAGATCCGCTGATAACTACCCGGATCGTACTTTGCCGGAGGAGGCAGCATGAAAACTGTCAGAGTGGTTGCGGCGTTAATTAAATCAGCCGACAGACAGGGGGATCCAGTCATTTTTGCCACGCAGCGCGGCTACGGGGATTACAAAGACTGGTGGGAATTCCCCGGCGGAAAGATCGAAAACGGTGAATCGCCGCAGGAAGCCCTGGTCCGGGAGATCCGGGAAGAACTGAATGTGACAGTAAATGTCGAAGGGTGTCTGACGACGGTCGAGTACGATTATCCGGCATTTCATCTGTCAATGGACTGTTTCTGGTGCAGCCTGAAAGAAGGTCGCCCGACTCTTCTGGAACACGAAGCGGCGAAATGGCTGCCTCTTACCGACCTCCGGCAGGTTGACTGGCTGCCGGCAGACATACTGGTCGTCAACGCCATTGAAGCAGCGGTTCTTCGCTGAATTTGTAACTTTCTTCGGTATACCGGAGGATATGATATGAGGATCATGGTCAGTGCCTGCCTCGCAGGCGAGAATTGTAAATATAACGGCGGGAACAACCTGAATGAGAACGTCCGGAAGCTGATGGACGGAAACGAAGTGATCACTGTCTGCCCTGAAGTGTTGGGCGGGCTCCCGACGCCGCGGGTGCCGTCAGAGATCAGGAACGGCACGGTTATCTCGAAAGACGGCCGGGTCGTTGACGCGGCATTCCGGGCCGGCGCGGAAAAATGTCTTAAGATTGCCCTGGAACTGCAGCCGGATCTGATCGTACTTCAGTCCAGAAGTCCAAGCTGCGGCGTGAAACAGCGCTACGACGGCAGTTTTACCGGGACGCTGATAAACGGGTCCGGCGTTGCGGCGGAGCTTCTCATAAAACACGGTTTTCATGTGATCGATGCGGAGGATCTGTAAAGAATAACATGAGAGACAGGAGCAGTTTATTCGGTTCCGGAAAATTTTATAAAAGTGCGCTGATGATCGCCGTGCCGATCATGGTGCAGCAGCTGATACAGAGCCTGGTATCGCTGATCGATAATTTCATGGTGTCCGGGCTCGGCGATGTGTCCATGT
This sequence comes from uncultured Lachnospiraceae bacterium, assembly GCA_902803155.1. GTDB lineage: Bacteria > Bacillota > Clostridia > Lachnospirales > Lachnospiraceae > Porcincola. The sequence continues at coordinate 2,691 of CADCOU010000276.1, forward strand.
CGGGCGTAAATGTCGCCGGGCAGGTGTTATTTGTATTCCTCGTCTTCCTCAATGCGATCTGCATGGCCGGCGGCATATTCATGACGCAGTTCTGCGGCGCGCGGGACCGCGAAGGAATGCAGCAGGCATTCCGGTTCAAACTTGTGATGGGTCTGGCGGCATTCATTCCGTACTATCTGGTCTGTATGGCGTTCCCGCGTCAGGTGATGTCGCTGATGCTGATCGGGAACACACAGGCCAGCCTGATCCTGGATGAAGCGGTGCGATATATGCGCATCATGTTCTTTATGGGGTTCCAGGTAACCATATCGGTCTGCATCGCAAGTTCCCTGCGGGACCTGGGACAGGTAAAGATCCCGCTCTATGTGACCGTTGCCGCCACGCTGACCAACACCGTTCTCAACTGGCTGCTGATCTACGGTAAGTTCGGGTTTCCGAAAATGGGCGTCGCGGGAGCCGCTCTCGCAACGGTCATTGCGCGGACGGTTGAATTCGTGATCTTCGTAGTGGTGTATATCCGGATAAAACCTGACTTCGCGATAAAGATCTTCGATTTTCCGAAGATCGACTGGAAGCTGTTCCGGGAAACACTCAGAAAAGGCGCACTTGTGCTGTTCTGTGAAATGGTCTGGGTCTCCTCTGAGACCATTACGACCGCAATCTATAACGGAAGAGGCGGAGCGGATGTCGTGTCGGGCATGGCCTGCAGCTTTACAGTCGCCAATCTGTTCTTCGTGGCGTTCGGAGGTATCTATTCTGCGACTGGTGTTATCCTCGGAAAAACACTTGGAGCCGGTGAACTGGAAAAAGCCCGGCAGGAGAAAACCTGGCTGCTCTCAGGATCGGCCTTGTTCGGAATCCTGATGACAGGATTCGGACTCGGGACAACGCTGATCGTCCCGATCGTATTCGGGCGGCTCAGTGACAGCGCGATAACTATCTGCCGGAACATGGTCTTCATGATGGCGCTGTTTATGCCAGTATGGGTGTATATGAACACCCAGCAGGCGATTGCAAGAGCCGGAGGCGACACTGCCATGGGTGCCTATGCGGATTCCCTGCTGACGCTGTTTGTAATGATCCCGATGGTTCTCCTGCTCGGAAGATACACAGCGATCGGACCGGTTATGATGTATTTCGGCGTAAAGCTCATTGACATTGTCAAACTGGTGGTTTTCCATTTCTGGCTGAAGAAAGAGCGCTGGCTGAAGAACCTGACCGGCCGGGGAGAAACGGTATAGAAAGCGAACAGCAGCTTTGATTTATTATCAGATATCCAGTATATAGCTGCCTTTCGTTATGCCGCTTTCATTAAACGCGTCTACCCGGACAGCATAATGCCTTCCGCTCACGAATGCTCCGATCTTCACGTTTTCCTCAAAGGACATATCACAGTGATACAGTTTTTCTCTGTCCGGGCCCCAGAGAACCGTATATCCCACGGCGCCATCGGCGTGCATACGGATCTCTGCGTCCAGTTCACCGGTGCGTTTCGCTGTAAATGAGACTTCACCGGGAACCGTTCCTTCGCCGTATCCAAATACGCGAAGTCCGGATATACAGGGTTTCACTCCATAGGGAACCTCCATCCTTCCGAGGCGCAGGTAGCGGAGGCTGAGTCCCTCTTCCCGGACGATCAGATCATGGCTGAGGTCGGTTTCTGCTGCACTTTTATCTTCAATCACGAAATAATTCTCGCCATCAGCAGAGCCTTCCAGACGCCAGCGTGTATGCATCGGCGCATCGTCAATATACCTGTCCCATTCCCCGCTTCGGTATTCTCCGGGTGCCGGTACATCGGTCACATCATCCGCGAAATTGACTTGTATAACCCGGACGTCCTGTATCTTTTCCAGATCCAGACAAAGCCATTCTTCCGGACCGGTACCGGCCGCCTGCCACCAGGTCTGCGCGTTTTCATCTGCCGCAAGATCCGGAGCGTGTCCCTCCGTGAAGGACGACGCTGTTACCGGTTTTCTGTAACTCAGCAGGAACCACTCCGGATCCGCCCACGGATCTTCAGTTTCCGTCCGCATGGGCCAGTCTCCGAAACGCTGGCTGCAGAACAGTTCGCCGTCTTCATCATAACCGGCTCTCCACAGGCCGACCCTGCGCTCAAAGATATGATGGACGCTGATGCGCATGCTGGACACGTGCCACAGCCTGCTCTCCGCATCGCAGACGGTAGAGCCGTGCCCTGCGCCCGGCATGAATCCGCCCGGATGATACGAATATGGATTATTCTCTGCCAGGCGGAACGGTCCAAGCGGCGAGTTACTCACATAGACCGCGTCACAGTATGTATTAAACTCTGTACCGGGACAGGCATACTGCAGATAATAGCGCCCACCGTGTTTATTCATCCATGCGCCCTCTATATAAGGCGGACGGCCGGGATCTTCCGGAATCCGTTCATACCCGATGGCAGATGGACTTCCCGAAATCAGTTCCTGCTTTCCGCATATCGGCTGCAGGGTATCCGGATCGACTTCCACTCCGTATATGGGCGTTTTATCGGAACAGCCCCAGTAAAAATATACCTTTCCGTCATCATCCTGAAACAGGTTGGGATCCCAGAACGGAAAACTTCCACGGACAACTTCATACGGTCCGTTCAGGATATCCTTCGTACGGAAATAATTACAGATTTCCTGCCGTTTCGATGCGCAGATCACCACCCATTCTCCGATCACCCGCACATCCGGTGCATAATCATAGTGCGGGAGACTGTCCGGCAGACGATGATTCTCCCAGTGCACCAGATCATCCGATGCCCAGACACCCAGTGTCATAGAAGCAAATATATACCAGCGTCCTCCGAAAAAAATCAGCGAGGGATCCGCCGCTTCGCGGTTTACACTCACAGTACCTCTCTCCGGGTCTCTGATAAACTGATACCGGTAATTGATATTGACGGGATTACAGAATACTGGCATAAGCGGCCCCTCCTTCCGATTACATTCAACAATTATACATCAAAACATGGTTTTTTCTTAACGCCGGCACTTTTTCATTTCGTAATTTTGATTTTCAAGATGGGAAGAATGTGTTATTCTATTCATGTTATTATGTACACGAATAGGATGTCCTATTTTTTAATGGAGGATCTGATAATGCTGAACATCAATAAAACCATCGAAGACGGTAATGCTCTCTTTTCTCTGGAAGGGCGGCTGGATACGGTTACCGCTCCCGAACTGGAGCAGGAGCTGAAGGGTGTGCTTCCCGAATTAAGCTCTCTGACTCTGGACTTTGAAAAGCTTGAGTATATCTCTTCTGCAGGTCTCAGGGTTCTGCTCTCCGCACAGAAGGCTATGGCGAAACAGGGTGAGATGAAGCTGATCCATGTAAATGAAACCATCATGGAGATCTTTGAAGTCACCGGCTTCTCAGACATTCTGACCATCGAGTGACCGGGTATTTGCAGATACCGGATTACAACATGTTATCATGCAGAGGGAGAAGATTCAGTGAACGCACAGGAACTGAACATTGAGGCATCCGTAGATAAGCTTTCTCAGGTGCTTCAATTTGTGGACAGTTATCTGGAATCAGTGGGCTGTCCCATCAAAGTGCAGATGCATATCAGCCTTGCAGTTGAGGAGATCTTCGTCAACATCTCCAGTTATGCATATGCCCCGGGCACAGGAAAAGCGTCTGTATGTCTGAAGACTTCCGACGATCCGCCTGCAATCACGATTACCTTCATGGATCACGGTATTCCTTATAATCCTCTGGAGAAAAAAGATCCGGATATATCTCTCCCTGCAGGTAAACGGCAGATCGGCGGTCTGGGCATTTTTCTGACCAAAAAGACCATGGATGATGTGTCCTATGAATATAAGGACGGTCAGAATATCCTGCATCTGGTAAAATATTTGAAATCCTGACCGGATCGATATCCGAATAAAAAACGGAAGGCGGACAGCCTTCCGTTTTTTATCGAATTCTTCCTGTTTTCAGAAGCTCAGATTCTTAGTGCAGGTGTGTGCCGGAGATACCGGATAATGAATACTGTACTGAACATTGTAATTCGGATCGCCGATCCATCTTGACCCGTGCCGTTTATCCGAAGAGAGGATCCAGTTATGTGACTTTCCTGTATCATATCCCTGGACATCAACATTGTACCAGATACCGTTGAGATTCACCTGATTCCAGTAATGACTCGTACTCAGAGAATTCTTGACGATGATCGTTTCGATACCGACCGCATCCGCGAGCAGTTTGAAGGCAGTTGAATAACACCAGCAGTCACCTTCGCCTTTATCGATCACACGGAAGAAGTTTCCCTGTCCCGGTCCGTATTTAGCCCGGTCTGCGATATAGTCCGCAAAATAAACGACCATATCCTTTTTCGTCATGGAAGGAGTGATGCCGGCCAGGGCATCTGTACGGTATTTTTCACGTTTCTTCCATGTATTGGACTGTGCTACCTTGAAATTATATCCAATCGTAACCCCGGAAGGATCCGTTCCCGTCAGTTTCAGTGTTCCGCCGGATGGCCACACCGTGAATTCTATCTTTCCTGTTGACTTATAATTGTTTTTCAGGATACGGGCATCTTTACCGGCCGTTCCGGAGAATGTCCATGTCCAGTTGTGCTTTTTGGCATCTGAACTGAGCTTAACCGAAATAATCTCGCCCGCATTGATACTGCTGCCTTTGTCACATGACAGTTTTCCGGCAGAAGAAGGTGTCGTGGATTGTTCTTCCTTTGCATCAGGATCTGTTACGACAATCTTCAGACTTCTCTTTTTCCCTTTATATCGGACAGTTACGGTAGCCTTGCCTGCATTCCTTCCTTTAATAACGCCCTTTTTGGAAACCAGCACAATACGCTTGTTGGAAGACTTATAGGTCGGTTTCTTCGCTTTCAGTGTCTTCTTTCCGTATGTCACCTTGAGAGAAATTTTTTCTCCCTTATTGACAGTGATTTTTTTGACTGCCTTTCCATTAACGGAAACGGACAGTTTCTTCGCTGCATGGGCACTCATCGGAACAAGAGCAGACAGAATCAGTGTGAACAGCAATACCAAACTGATTCTTCTGATGAACTGTTTCATGAAAACCTCCTGTGCTTTTCATTATAAGATAGTTTCTCTTATTCAAATATTTAACATAAATGTAACATATTTGTAATCACAAAGCAACCCCTTTTTCCGTTCTCGGACAGCCATATATGCTACCATGATTCCGAAAATATACGCTTTTTCTACGACAGGAGGTTTGTCATGGAAAAGAAATTAGCGGTCATACGGCCGGCAATCAGCGATTCCGAACAAGAAAAGATCGTTCTGGCTGCTCATGATGCCGGGTATACACCTGTTTTCCTGGATCCGAAGAATGTTTCCGAATCGGACTATATGGATGCAGAGATCATCTACGGCGAGGGCGCCGCAGCGAAAAAAGCTGCCGCAGAATCGGATGTGCTCCGGTGGCTGTGTGCTTCGTTTGCCGGGGTAGACGCATTCTGCCGGCCGGGCGCTTTCCGGAATGAAAGCACACTCCTTACAAACAGCGCCGGCGCATACGGTGTTTCCCTCGCGGAGCACGCTATCATGATGGCTCTCATGATGATGCGGCGCATGCCCGTATTTGAAGAGGGTATCCGAAACCGCAGATGGCTCCCGCCGATGCCGCAGGATTCCATAAAGAATTCCGTGATAACGCTCCTCGGGACGGGCGACGTGGGAAGCTGTCTTGCGAGAAGGCTCCGGGGTTTTGAACCTGCAAAGATAATCGGAGTATGCCGAAGCGGCAGATGCAGGGAACCCGCCTTTGACGAGATCTTTGCCACTGACCGGCTGAAGGAAGTCCTCGGAGAAACAGACCTGCTTATCATGAGCCTTCCCGCAACGGTACAGACAAAGCATATCCTGAACGAAGAGATGCTGTCGGCAATGCATCCCGGCGCATATGTTGTCAATGTCGGACGCGGCAATACCATTGACGAGAAAGCGCTCTCCGCAGCCCTGAATGAAAAACGGCTGGCGGGAGCGGCTCTCGATGTTATGGAAACCGAACCGCTCCCGGAGGACAGCCCTCTCTGGGACACTCCCAATCTGATCCTGACTCCGCATGTCGCCGGTAATCTGACTGTGGATTATACCAGAAACCGCAATACGGAGATGTTCTGTGAAGACCTCCTGAGATATGCGAAGGGGCAGCCCCTGCTGCACCTGGTGGACAGGACGGCCGGGTACTGATATCTCTGTCCGGGAGATTAACCATTTGGATATGAAGATACGTAAACCCGTGTCCGGGCATCTCCCCGGACACGGGTTTCTACTGACCATATTTATATGTCTTCTTTATTTTCGGATCTGGTCCAGCCTCTCCTCGATCATATCATTGATGATCTGAAGCGCCTGGATCCGTGCGAAATATTTGTTATTGCCTGCTATGATATGCCATGGTGCGAAATCCGTGGAAGTATAGCGTATCATATCGTCGACGGCGACCTCATACTGATCCCATTTCTCTCGGTTGCGCCAGTCCTCATCCGTGATCTTCCACTGCTTCGCGGGATCTGCCTGACGTGCCTTGAACCGGGCAAGCTGCTCGTCGTTGGTGATGTTGATCCAGAACTTCACGATCACTGCGCCCCAGTCATAGAGCTGCCGCTCAAAATCATTCATTTCCCCGTACGCGCGCTGCCAGTCTGCGGGAGTGCAGAAGCCCTCCAGCCGCTCTACCATGACACGTCCGTACCAGGTACGGTCAAAGATCGCGATGTGCCCATCCTTGGGGAGACGGGTCCAGAAGCGCCACAGGAAATGCCGGTCCTTCTCTTCCTTTGTCGGAGACGCGATCGGCATCACCTCATAGCCGCGCGGATCCAGCGCGGCGGACACACGTTTGATGTTCCCTCCTTTTCCGGCCGCATCCCAGCCTTCATAGGCAATGATCATCGGGATTCTGTGCAGGTACAGACGGTTATGATTTTTCGCAAGCCTCTTCTGCTCTTTTTTCAGCAGTGTGCGGTATTCTTCCTGGGAGAGTTCCCTGTCCATGTCCACGTCACGCAGCGCCGGCATGGAAACAAAGTTATACTGCCCCGGATCGATCACCGCCGACAGATTCGCTGCGTTGCGGTCCCGCTCATCCTTGAGCTTCAGTGCCTTTGTGACTTCGTCGATCACCGTCTGGAAAACGTTCAGGATCACAGTATGCGAATCCATGCCGGAAAGGACATGCCACTGCGCATAAGGCCGGTTAGTATACTCAAGCATGGAATCAAATGCCTGATAATACTCCTCGTAATGGCTGATCATGCGGCGGTCTTTGTCTGTCACACGCCACTTCGTGCTCTTCTTTGAAGCGAGTTTCTCCGCCCTCTCCTTCACTTCCTTCTTCGAGATATGAAGAAAGAACTTGATGATCACGTATCCGTTTTCCGTCAGGCCGTGTTCAAAGCTGTTGATCTCATTCATATGGCGCAGGTTCGTAATCTCATCGATCTCATTCTCCACGCGCATCACGGAGATCTCCTGGTACCAGGACTGGTCCATGATAGACCACTGTCCGGCTGCAGGGATCGTCTGCCAGTGTCTCCACATCATCGGCTCCCGCTTATCAACCTCTGTGGGCGGCTGTGTATTCACTACCGAGAACCACCTGGGATCAAAATTCAGGATCAGTTTCTGGATAACGGAACCCTTTCCGGCACCGCTCCAGCCTTCAAACAGAACGATAACGGGCAGTTTCTTCTCTTTGACCGGCCCGTCCAGAGCAGTCAGCTGCTCTTTCAGCGAATCTATCTTCGCGCGATATTCCTCATCCGATACTTTTTTCTTCAGGTCAACCTTTTCCAGCATCTTTTTCCTCCTCACCTTCTGATCCGGAGCCGTGAAACCGGTCTGCCCGGCTGTCGCTATAATTTATCATAGCACATTCCCCTGCATACTGCTCTGCAAATTCCTGTATTCCTGTTATAATGTCCTGCAGAAGTGCCCTGCCATTTCCGTTCCCCCGGCCGTATTCAGACTTTGCCGGAACACTACAGACAGCCGCTTCGAAGTATAAAAAACGGATACATGTTTGAGAAGATAAAGGAATCGGACAGCATGGGCAAAAAGCAAAACAGCGCGGCAGAACATCTCAGCAAAGAAGAAGAGCAGGAATTTTCCAGGCTGCTTGCGCCGCTTCTTGAGAATGAAAATGCGCTCCGTATGAAAGAATACATACAGCACGGAACGATCACTACGCATGAGCACTGCGTCGATGTCGCGCGGTGCGCGTTTAAACTGAATCGGAAACTGCATCTGCATGCAGATGAAAAAGCACTGGTGGAAGCCGGCTACCTGCACGATTATTATCTCTACGACTGGCACACTCACGGAGACAAACTGCACGGATACCATCATCCGGCGATCGCGGCGGAAAATGCCAGCAGAGATTTTAAGATATCCGGGAAAGCAGCCGAAGCGATCCGCACACATATGTGGCCGCTGACGCTCACCAGGATCCCTTCCTCCAGGGAGGCCTGGCTGATTACACTCGCGGATAAGATCTGTTCCACGCGTGAAACGCTGTTTGAAAGAGGCGGCGGCAATAAAAACGGAGAGAATCCGAATTAGAAGTGTAAACAAGTGGGCTCTTTGTGTTATAGTAATGGTAGCATGTTTGTTACCCGCTTCCTGCAGAGGCGGAGGTAATATCCGCAAAGATGTACTGCTGAATAATGAAAAGGAGGAGGTTTACAATGTCTACACCGCATAATAAGGCAGAAAAAGACCAGATCGCAAAAA
>CADCOU010000277.1 GCA_902803155.1 uncultured Lachnospiraceae bacterium
CCTGGCGAAGCAGTCGTCTCTCTTTTCCGCAGCAGGGCGACGAAGTGTCCTTCTCCCCCTGCCCTGTGAGGCCATATCCGGACGGCTTTTTTAAGATCGATCATTGTCGATCTGTTTTCGTCGCGATTATTCTGCATCAATTTCAGATACCCGCACTCCTGGAGTTTCTCAATGGAAAATGCAGGATTGAAGTTCTCCCTTCCATCCGTGCAGGAGATCCTGGCCAGCTCCATCTCTTCCCTGTTCTCCAGAAGATGGAGCAGGACCAGTTCATTTTCCGCCGGCGCGAACGTACAGGTCGAATAGACCATATAGCCTCCGGGACGGAGCATGTCCGAAGCCTGCAGGATGATCTCCTTCTGGACCGCTGCGCACTCATGGACCTTCTCCGGATACCAGGCCGCCGCCATATCCGGATCCTTTCGGAACATGCCTTCGCCGGAGCACGGCGCATCCACGAGAACCTTGTCAAAGTATTCCGGGAACCGTTCTGCAAGCCTTGCAGGGGTTTCGTTTGTAACCAGCACGTTCGGAATACCGAAGACTTCTATATTATGAAGGAGCGCCTTTGCGCGGGATGCAGAGATCTCATTTGCCACGAGAATTCCGGCGCCGGTTTCGGTGCCCGGTATCATCCCTTTCCGCGGGATATTTCCCTGTTCTTCTGTATCCGCTATAGCTTCTTCTGTCTGAGAGACAGCAGGATCCATTTCACAAGAATGTGCAGCCTCCATACTCAGCCTCGCGCCGAGCTCGGTAGCCTTCCCACCCGGGGCCGCACACAGATCGAGGACTCTGTCTCCCGCCTCCACCGGCAGGATCTGTGCCGGTGCCATGGCGCTGGGCTCCTGCAGATAATACAGACCGGCTCTGTAATATGGATGCCGTGCCGGCATATCGCGCCAGTCTACATAGAAGCCATTGTCTGTCCAGGGAATGCGCTCCACCGGAAACGGTGCGATCTGCTCGAATTCTTCCGGGCTGATCCTTCTCCGGTTCAGTCTGAGGCCATTCCTGCGGGGTATATTATAGGAAGAAAGAAACTCCGGATACTCATCCCCGAGAAGTTTCTCCATCTCTTTCAGGAATTCTTCCGGCAGTTTCCCAGATCCCATACCTCGTCTCCCGGTCATCGACTCTTCTATCCGGACATCCCAATTCTTACATTCGGCAGATATCACTGTCTGCAGAGAGGGGTGCACAACTGTTCTGTGCTTCCACAGTTGTCCTACAGTATAACACAGCCCGGACGATTTTGACATTACCCGGAAAACGGATACAATAACCATAGAATTGCGGTTGCTTCGAAGAAGCGACTTTTGACCCTGTCATTATATTATTTCTGAGATACTCATGACCGGCGCGGGAGCGGAATATGCAGGAAATCATCGATCAGTTTTTATGGACGCGGGACAATAAAGTGATCACCCGGGACAAACACCATGTGCCCGGTCTTGCCAACATTTCCCACTGGAACTTCCGTGTAGCCACTACTCCGGCGCAGGTTCATTACCACTCCAACATATATGAGATCCACTGCATGATCCGCGGGCGCCGGGTATTCGAGGTGATGAATAAAGACGGAGAATACGAATCCTTCACGGTTTCCGGCAATCAGGCTGCCATCACCTTTCCCGGACAGGCGCACGGATATCAGGATAATTTCGTGGAACCATATGAATTCTATTCCCTGCAGATTGACGTCAGCGATCCGGAGAACATCCTGGGACTTGCCCCGGAATACAGCCGGGCGCTCTGCGTCGACCTGGCCATGCTCCGGGAACAGATGACCTCTGCCGGCGAACAGCGGCTGGAGGTGGGACACACCCATATCACGCTTCTGCGCAGCGCTTTTAATTTCTTTTCCTCCCTTCAGGAGGAAGATATCAGGATGGGAGTTCAGTTCCTCTCCTGTTTCTGTTTCAGCCTGAAATATCTGCACTCTGTCACAGACAATTCTGCCATCGACAAGCATATCCAGGATGCGATCGATTACATGCGCGCGAATTTCACCGAAAAGCCTTCCCTGCAGACAGTGTCAGAGAAGGTCGGATATTCATTGTCTTATTTCAAATCAAAATTCAAGGAGGAGACCGGTATCACGCCTGCGGACTACCTGGCCATCCTTCGCCTGGAATACGCGAAAGAGCAGCTGGTCCAGTCGGACGAGAGTATCACTGAGATCGCATCCGACCTGAACTTTTCCTCTGCAAGCCACTTCTGCTCCGCTTTCAAGAAACGTACGTCCTACACGCCAAAAGAATACCGGCGGCGGCATGTCAATGAAGGCAGCCCAAACTGATCATCTGTTCACGCGAAAAATATAAAAGCCTCACTTTTTTATCACACTTTGAACATGAAATTCTTGTTAGAATTACGCATGTTGGTGTTATGAAAAGAAATGGAGGGTACACATGCAATACCGGCATGAATGGAAGCATGAGATAAACTATGCAGACAGGCTGGTTCTCCTCGCACGGCTCAATGCCGTGATGAAGCGGGACATTCACGCAGTCGGCGGTAA
>CADCOU010000278.1 GCA_902803155.1 uncultured Lachnospiraceae bacterium
AACGGTCTTCTGGTCATTTCTTCTGATACCGTATTTATCATTCACATATTTCTGATAATTCAGTATGTACTGGATATCGGAAATGAATTCCCGTCCCCTGTGTGTCAGGAGGACGCCTTTCGGGGTCCGTTCGAAAACAGTGATCCCATATTCTTTTTCAACCTCTTTGATTGCAGATGAAATGCTGGACTGTGCTACATACAGCATCTCGGCTGCACCGCTGATCGAGCCTGTCTCAGCTACAGTGACAAGGTATCGGATTTGCTGAAGTGTCATATCATATCATCTCCCGCGGAAAAACACCGTTTCTATTGCAAACTCAGTATAATCAAGACTTGTTTCCCCTGTCAACAATTCTATAAACAGGGTTGAGCCATAGGGAAAACCGATGGATATCTGACGGCTTTTTGTATTTTACAAAGCATATGCTGTCCTCTATGTTAATTACAGCATAAGTAGTATAAAGGCGGAGGTTTGCGCTATGGGTTTTTTCAAAGGCGGGGTAACCGGAGTATTGTCTGTCGAAGAGACAGAGCCGCTTCAGAAATTCTATGAAGAAGGGCTTGGACTAAGGAAAGTCAGTGAACGATCAACGAAGGCCGGAAAGAGAATCCTGTATTCTGTTTCCGATGACGGTTTCATCGAGATCAGGGAGAAGGATAATTGCCTGCCGTGTGGCCCTACTTCCTTCTGGGTACAAGCGCATGACATTGACGGAATGTATGAAACACTGAAGAAGGAAGGTCTGGTGGAACTGTTTGAACCCATAGAGGACAAATATTTCCACGCAAGATCTTTTCAGATGAGAGATCCTTCCGGTAATGGCATCTTCTCCGTCTGCTATGAGAAGGACATACTTCCCTACACGAAAGATGCGGTTAAAGGAGAATTCTTCGATCCCGAATTCAGAACGGTTCTCTTTGTCCGGGACCTGGACGGCTGTTACCGGTATTACACGGAGATCCTGGAACTGCCCTGCATATACAGCTGGGATGAATGTCCTGGTGACAGAGGGTTCAAATACAAGGTTGATGACGGGAAAGGCTATATAGAGACACTTCACAGGATTCCCCTTACAGACCAGAAAAATGCAGTGATCCTTCTGTACGCGGTGGACATTGAAGACTGTTATCAGAAGATCTCCGGAAAGGCGGATGCGAATGTAGTAGTCCCGATTTCAAGGGACGCGGAAGGGATTCTCCGGTTTGAGGTGGAAGATCCTGACGGGAACCGTATTATTATCCGAGGATGATCCTTCAGGAGTAATTCTATGAGTACTATCATTCAGACAAAGGATCTCACCATCAGATTTGGCAGTCTGGTTGCGAATGACCGGCTGAATATTGAAATCGAAGAAGGCACAATTCATGCTATCGCAGGTGAGAACGGTGCCGGAAAGAGTACCCTGATGAAGATGCTGTACGGCGTGTATCAGCCCACATCAGGGGATATTCTTGTTGACGGTGAGGTTATGCACGGCTGGAACGCAGCCATGGCCAGATCAAAGGGAATCGGTATGGTGTTCCAGGACTTCAGGCTGATTCCTGCATTTACTGTTCTGGAAAATGTGTTTTTGTCCATGAGAGACGCAGGATTTGTCCTGAAGAAGAAAGAGCTGAGGAAACAGATTCTGACTCTTTCCGAAGAATACCATCTGGGCGTAAATCCGGATGACGAGGTATGGAAACTGGATCTTGGGCAGAGGCAGCATATTGAGATAATCAAGGTACTCAGTACTCCGAATATCCGGGTAATGATTTTTGACGAGCCGACTTCTGTGCTTGCACCGCATGAGATAAACCGGTTTCTTGAAATGTTGAAGAGCTTCCGTGACAGAGGCTATGCAATCCTGTTCATCACACATAAGATCGATGAGATTGTTTCCGTCGCTGACCGGATCACGGTACTCAGACACGGGAAGATCACATCGTCTCTGTCCAGAGAGGAAGGGTTTAACAGGGATCAGATCATCCGAAGTATGCTTGGGGACGATGTTTCCAGGATGCAGATCAGTATGGAGAGGACAGTCCCGGACATAAGCGGGATGGAGAATATTGAACTGGACCGGTTGACGATCCGTGATGAGCATAACCGTGAGATCTTGAAGGATATCACGTTATCCATCAGGCGTGGGAAGATCCTGGGGGTAGCCGGGATCTCCGGAAACGGCCAGAGAGAGTTTGCAGAATGCCTGTTTGGCGTCAGGAAGAGTACCTCCGGGCGGATCCTGTTCGGAGAAGAAGATATCACCGGTTCCGGTACGGGAAAGAGAATCGGGCTTGGATTCCGTATGGTTACAGAAGATCCGATCCACGACAACGTAGTCGGAAACTTTACCGTACTTGAGAATATGGCACTTGCAGGCCTCGAAGTCACCACAAAACGGGGTGACGTGGACTGGAAGGATCTGGAAGAGCAATTCCGATCCCACCCGGAGATCACCGATCTGAACGTACCGGAAGTGCACAGAATCGCCGGAACACTCTCCGGAGGAAATGTGCAGAGGATGACCTTTGCCAGAGCAGTTGTATCGAATCCGTCTCTCCTGATCGCCTGCTATCCAAGCAGAGGCCTGGATGTTGCAACGGTAGCTGTAGTTCATCAGACACTTATGCGGCTCAGGAACGGAGGCGCAGCAATCATCCTGATCTCTGAAGATCTGTCGGAACTTATGGAACTGTCGGATGAATTGGTCGTATTTGCTGCCGGCAGCGCATCAGGACCGTTTGATCCGGGGACTGCAGATGTTAATGAGATAGGACGCGTCATGCTGAGAGGAGCCGGATCCAATGAGTAAAGCAGGTAGTGAATATATGGATAAACTCATGAACAACAGGCTCTTCCGTGCGTTGTTCATCATCCTGTTTCCCGTCACGGTATTCGGCATCCTTCTTCTTACGGAAGGGAAGAACCCGATTGAGACATACGGGGTCATCCTCAATGCAGTGTTTGGATCCAGATATGGTTTCGGGGAAGTAGTGGTACAGGCAACGTACCTGATACTTACCTCTTTGACAGCGATCCTTCCATATCGTGTGGGCATGGCAAATGCAGGCGGCGAAGGTCAGATGGCGATCGGAGCTTTGTGCACTGCAATTGCGGGAACAACCTTCCTCAGCAGAATGCCTGCTGTAATCGGCATTCCCCTCATGATGCTGAGCGGCATGGCCGGCGGTGCCATCTGGGCAGGGATACCGGTCCTCTGTAAAGCAAAGTTCCGTATGAACGAGACACTGTCGTCGATTCTGATGAACTATATTTCCACCTATTTTATTTCATTTCTCCTTTATGGGATTCTGAAGGATCCGAAAGGCTGGAACTATCCGCAGACCATGGAAGTCGCCGGACAGCTGCGCTTCCGGATGCTGTTTTCGACGCGTGCAAACGTGGGGATCTTGATCTCCATCCTTGTTGCGATTGGCTGCTGGTACATTCTTCAAAAAACTAAAATAGGGTTCACGATCCGAACAATAGGAGGCAATACCACGGCGGCGGTTTACTCTGGTATTAATGTCAAGCTTGTGCAGAGTGCGGTTTTCACATCCGCCGGGGCACTGGCAGGTCTTGCCGGCGCGATCCTGATTATCGGGGTTGAAGGAAGGATGAGGGTGGATTCCGGAACTACCATGGGATTCATGGGATTCCTTGCAGCCGGTATCGTGAATAATAATCCACTGCTTGCGATTCTGTCAGCATTTCTGATTGCCGGACTGAACATCGCAGGAAACGCAATGGAGATTAATACGGGACTTCCGTCTGCGTCCATCCAGATCTTGATCATGCTGGTTCTGTTGACCATTATGGGTATGGGAAGGAGGAAAAAAGCGTGAATGACCTGACTGTAATTCTGGCAAATATGATCGCGGCGGGAACGCCGATCATGTATGCGCTGCTCGGAGACATGATCAGCCAGCGGGCAGGGGTCATCAGCCTGAGCGTGGAAGGGAGTATGCTGGTCGGCGCCTGTATCGGCTTCGGAGTTGCGTACAGTACTGAGAGCATGATCCTTGCGGTAATCATTGCCGGGATCATGGGAGGTATGGTCGGACTGCTCCAGGCTTTCCTGGTGATCGACCGGAAGACCAACATGATGGCATCCGGTTTCGTGCTGATGTTCTTCGCGCAGGGACTGACCGCATTCTACGGCCGCAATCTCCTGAGTGTTTCGTTCCGCAAAACACTGGTATATCCGATTCCGTTCCTGTCGGAGCTTCCTGTCATCGGACAGGCACTGTTCAATCAGGATATCCTGACATACATATCGTTTATCCTGCCTGTTATCGTATGGTTCGTACTGTTCAAGACCAAACTGGGGCTTCTTGTCTGTTCTGTCGGAGAGAAACCGGAAGTGACAGAAGCTTACGGGCATGACCCGAGGAAGATCCGATACGGAGCAGTAATCATGGCAGGTGTACTTGCCGGGATCGGCGGAGTTCAGATGAGCTGTATCTATACAAAAGGATGGGCGAACGGCATGATCAACGGCCGCGGATTCATCGCTTCCGCACTGGTCATCCTCTGCTCCTGGAAACCTCTTCGAAGCTATATGGCAGCGTACCTGTTCGGCTTGGCCCAAGCACTGCTGGTATTCCTTCAGCTCAAGGGGGTACCGATTTCCATGTATGTAACCATGATGCTGCCATATCTGCTGACTCTGGCTGCACTGGGCGTCATATCCATCTCAAAGAAACCCAGCATGCCGGAAAAAATCAAAGTAGTGAGTACGGGCACAGATTAGCCCTGCTTATAGTTATCCATCAATATTACTGAATTATAGGAGGTTTGTATGAGTAACTTTCGTAAATTCATGGCGATCCTGCTGAGTGCCTGTATGGTGTTTTCTTTCTGTGCGTTTGCAGATGAGGCAGAAGTACATCCGGGAGAAGGAGCAACCAAGATAGGTATCATTCTTGGCGGAAACAAAGAGGACTATGGTTTCAACTATGGCTTCTACAAGATGGCTGAGCAGATGGAGGAAGAGCTCGGCGTGGAAGCGGTCATTAAGGAGAACGTACCTGGAAACTCAAATGTTGAGGGTGTCATTGAAGAACTGATCAACCAGGGATGCGGCATCATTATCCCGACCCAGTTCGGTTATCTGGAATTCAGCAAGAACGTGGCAGAGCGCCATCCGGATGTTGCATTCTATTCCATTCCGCTGACGGATTATAACGGAGGCAATTTCTCCACGATGCACGGAACCATCCAGGACATCTGGTATCTGGAAGGAGTTCTTGCGGGTCTTTATACAGAGACAAATAATATCGGATTTATTGCATCCCTTCCGATCCCGGATGTAATCGTTGCGATCAACGCGTTTACCCTCGGAATCCAGTCCGTTAACGATGAAGCACAGGTCAACCTGGTATTTACAGGAAGCTGGGATGACACAGGACTTCAGACCACCAGCTGCAATCAGCTGATCAATGATGGCGCAGACATTATTGCTCCGTTCCAGGATTCCACAAAGACGATCATTGAAATCTGCGCGGCAAACGGAATCCATGCATTTGGCTGCAACTCTGATGCGAAAGAACTTGATCCGGAAACATGGCTGTCAGCCTGTGAAAATACGGCAGACGGCTGGATCCCGTATATGAAGGATGCGATTGACGGTAAGTACGAGACTGCAAATGTAATCGGTTCTTTCGATGTCGGCCTTGAGGATCTGGCATCATATGGAGATTCTGTCCCGCAGGAGATCATCGATAAAGTCGAAGAGACAAAGCAGCAGATCAATGACGGAGATCTGTATGTATTTGAGGGACCGGTCACGGCTCAGGATGGGACAGTCAAGTTCGAGGAAGGTTACAGGCCTTCATTTGAGGAGATTAACAATATTGACTGGCTGGTAGAAGGTGTTAACGGTTCTCTGTCATAATAATTGAGATCCGGTTCTGAATCTGCCGCATGTGGACTGTGCCATATGCGGCATGCCGTGAGGCATAATATAAGGATGAGGTTAAGATGAAGTACGACATCATGCTGGCAAATGCCATGGTCCTGACACCGGCAGGTGACATCCTGGAAGGGCAGAACATCGCGATCAAGGGGAATAGAAGCGAAAAGGTCACTCCTGATACGCTTCAGCCCGGATCCGCAGAAAAACAGATCGACTGCAGGGGAAAACTGGTTATGCCGGGGATGATCGACGGACATACTCACACAAGCCAGCAGCTGCTCAGGGGTAAACTGGCGGATGAATATCCCATGATCTGGACCCGATTCCTGGTCCCGTTTGAGAGTACTCTCACAGAAGAGGATGTTTACTACAGTGCGCTTCTGTACTGCATACAGGCAATTCGTGCCGGCATCACCGGTTTCGCCGAATCCGGCGGCAGGCACATGAACATGACTGCCAACGCTGTGATACAGACCGGTATGCGTGCAGCTATCGCCAGATCGATGATGGATTCCGGGAATTCGATCACAAAGAGCATGCTGGAAGCCAGCGATGAGGCAATCGAGCATAACGATGAGCTCTATGACAGGTTTAACGGGGCAGGAGACGGAAGGGTACAGGTTTACTATGGGATGCGTCAGGTGATGACCTGCACTCCCGGGTTTATAGAGAAGATCGCACAGCACGCAGAAGAACGCGGAACAGGGATACATGCTCACCTTTGTGAGCACCGTAATGAAGTCAGCTTCTGCCTGGAGAAATACCAGATGCGTCCCGCGGCGTTCCTTGATACATGTGGGCTATTGGGACCAAGGCTTGTAACAGCTCATAACGTTGCCCTGTCAGAACATGACATCACGACTCTGGTTGACAGGAAAGTTAAGATGATCCACTGTCCGTATGCAAACCTGATCAACCATGGGTTCCCGAAAACTCCCAGAATTCTGGAGGCAGGCGGTTATGTCGGACTGGGCAGTGACGGGGCGGCTTATAACAGCGTGGATCTGTTTGAAGAAATGAGAACTCTTAGGGCCGCTCTGATCAGTGCCAGCGGGCTTCCGGTGTTCGACCCTGAAGTCATGCCGGTAAGAACTATGCTGAAGATGGCGACACAGGGCGGAGCAGCGGCTCTCGGAATGGAGGACTCTCTTGGCAGGATTGAGGAAGGCTGCATCGCAGACCTGATCACAATCGATATCATGAAACCCCATATATTCCCGACGAATAATTATACTACCGCCATAGTTGATACCGTCACGGCTCAGGATGTATGTGACAGTATCATTGACGGGAAGCTTGTCATGGAAGACCGTATGCTGAAAACGGTTGACGAACAGGCGGTAATGGAAGAATGCAGCAGGCGGATGGCAGAGATCAACCGCAGATTATGATCATTAGCAGAGGAAATCGGATATGACTTACAAAGATTTTCAGTTGCTCTTATACGTGGATACCGGACATTATGAAGCATGTAAGGCATTCTATCAGTATGCACTGGGACTTATGCCCTTTTACAGCTGGGATGACGGTATACATGACCGTGGTATGAAATTTCATGCGGGAGGCGGCGTCATTGTCCTGCTCTGTCAGGAAGATCCGTTTCCGGAATATGGCCCTGTCCATTTCCAGCTGGAAGTGGAAGATATACATAGTGTATACGAAAGGACAAAAGACATCTTGGGAGTTGAAATAACACAGGAGCTGTTTTTCCGGCCGTACGGCTGGGAAATGTTCCGGATGAGGGATCCCGCGGGAAACCATGTAAATGTCTATCAGGTTCATTAGTCTGACCATAATTAGTATTTATACCCCGGCTGCTCGCCGGGGTTTTTGCTAATGTGATTTGTTCAAAATAACACTGACAAAGATATACACATCGGGATATAATTATAAAAATACTTTAGGAGAGTCACCGAAATGAAATATGCTCTGTTTGATATGGATGGCGTGCTTCTGGACAGTGAGAGGGGGTCATTTGCCATAGTACAGGATTCCCTGGAGCAGATCGGGATCAGCGAGCCGGTGGACGACCTGATGGAGAGGTACGTAGGCATGACTCCGCGGGCAATCGGGGAAGACATCATCAGGAGACACAGGAAGAATATTCCGGTGGAAGATTTCCTCTCCATACATCTGAACAGGGGAAGTTATTATGAGGTGTGTGAAGACCTCAGACCAACGGAAGGGCTGGTGGACTTCCTGGAATTCCTCAGGGAGCGGAAAGTCCGTATGGCTGTCGTCTCCTCGACCCCGTCCAGGAATGTCCTGATAGCGCTGAACCGGATGAAGATCCTGTCGTATTTTGACGCGGTCGTGTGCGGGGACACCTTAAGCACGAGCAAGCCTTCCCCGGAAGGTTATCTGAAGGCGGCAGAGTATCTCGGCGCAGAGCCTTCCGAGTGCATGGTGATCGAGGATTCTAAGGCGGGTGTACAGGCAGGAAAGAATGCCGGAATGTTCGTTGCCGCCTATAAGGAAACGTCTCCGGGCCAGGACACTTCGGGAGCGGACCTGGAGGTCTTCAGCTTCAGGGAACTCGAGGAAGCGTTAACCCGGAACCCGGAGTTCAGGATCTGCTGAATTTCATGAGAGACCATATTCATCCCGCTCTTCCTGAGTCAGTGTCCTGCCGTTTAGCAATTCTTCTGCAAGAGCGATTTGTTCTTCCAGGCTTTCCGGAACGGATGCCTGTTCTTCACGGTATTCAAAGACAATGTTTCCGCACCGGATGCGGTCGGCGCTGCACAGGCCGCTTTCCGGATCCGGGTCACCTGCGAATGCTGTATCGCGTGCATACAGCGGATAGGTATATGAGGACATACTGCCGATAAACCTGCCTTCTGCGGGATCGTAGACGCGAAGCTCCGATTCACCGCTGACACAGAGCAGGTATCCTT
>CADCOU010000279.1 GCA_902803155.1 uncultured Lachnospiraceae bacterium
AAGATCAGCACATTTGATTCCAGTTCTGACTTTATCAAACTGTGCTCTTACAAAAATGAGTCCATCGCGGCAGGCGCCGCTCTCTACTTCATTTCCCAGTTCATAAAAACGATCTGACAGGCAGCCTCTTCAGTAAATGCAGACTGAGCGGCTGCTTTTTCAGGAGCGTCCCCCGCGGTGTTCCGAGGGTGAATAGCCGAAAGTCTGCTTGAAGGACTTGCTGAAATGGAACGGATCAGAGTATCCGACTGCTTCCGCTACGGACGTCACAGTCGCGGACGGCTGGTCAAGCAGCTGCCTGGCAATGGTCATCCGGTACTCACGGATGTAGACGGAAGGGGTGCACCCCTGCACCTTGTTGAAGACCTTGGTCAGGTATGACGCTGAGAAACCGAGGTTCTCTGCGAGCACATTCAGGGATATGTCTTTCTGATAATTCTTCTGGACAAATGTTTTGACCAGGGCAACGATCTCTTCCGCGGTAAGCGCCTCTTCTTCTCCCATGGAAAGGACGTCAGAAGTCTCTGCCACGACCTCGATCTCTATCTTGCGAAGCAGCTGCCGGAACGCTTCGATATCGACCGGCTTCAATATATAATCTTCCACATCCGCACGGAGTGCTGCCTGGGCATATTGAAAATCCGCATACCCTGTCAGGATGACGCACCGCACGGAAAGGCCCGCGTCATGGATCCGCTGTACCAGTTCGATCCCATCCATCAGCGGCATCGAAATGTCCGTAAACACAAGGCTCGGAGGGTTCTGCCGGATATAGTCCCATGCATCCGCCCCGTTCGTAAAGATCTCACTCACCTGAAACGCTGGATTTTCTTCGATATGTTTCGCGATATTGCGCGCCAGTCTCTTCTCATCTTCCACGACGACTGTGCGGATCGTAACCTTACTCATAAGCCTGCCCCACTCACGTTTTCTTTCGGATCATCTGCAGGCGGTTCCCCTGCCTGCGCCTCCGGTCCTTCAGACGTCTCAAGCATACCGCCCACGGTTATGAAGGCTCCGCCCTCATCACGGTTTCCGATCCGGAAAATGTGCTTTCCCTTATAAAATGTCCTGAAACGTATATCGATATTCATCAGTCCCATGCCGTCAATCTCCAGGGACGGCAGCAGTTCGGTTTCATCGATATACCGGATCTTCTCTTCCAGCTGCAGCAGCGATTCTTCCGTGAAGCCGCTGCCGTTGTCAAGCGTTGTGATCTCCCAGCGGTCTTCAGACATATGTCCTTCCACCCGTACGATCCATGGCGGCCGCACGGATTTTGTCGAGAACTTGATGGCATTTTCGATGATCATCTGGAGGCACAGCTTCGGGATCTCGATCTCCATCATCTCTTCAGGAATGTCAATCTCATATTCCAGATCCTCCTCGTAACGCATTCTCATGCATTCCAGATAGTCCCGCGCATGGTCCGTCTCCTTGCGGACCGGCACCAGCGGTTCTTTATCCGAGGAAATGTAGCGAAGCAGCCTGGAGATCATCTGGCACATCTGCACGACGCCTTCATAGTTCTCCTCATCTGCCATGGACTGCATGGTTGCCAGAGAATTGTACAGGAAATGCGGATTCATCTGGGACTGCAGCGCCAGCATATGGGACTGGAGTTCCTGATCCCGGAACTGGATCTCCCGCTGCATGGACTCCTGTACCCTCTGCTGCATGTCGATCAGAGCCGTATTCATAGTGTCCAGCTCGATCACATTGCTTTCAACTCTCTCGATCGTTTCATTTTCAGGGCTGCTGTCTGTCGTTTTGTAGAGGCCGATCAGCTGATTATACATACGCGTCAGCGGGGTGGAGATTACTCTCGCCAGGATCCTGCTCAGGAAGAAAGTCAGCACGATGGCGCCAAGGAAAAACAGGAGGCTGATCCGAAGGTATTCCCAGAGCGGCGCATACAAGTCCCGGTCAGAAACCACAGCCAGGGTCGTGAAACCCGAATAATCCGATACCGCACCGTACAGACGAAGGTCATCCTGATTGACGTGGACCACATCCGGATTGCCGTTCGTCCCGCCCGCGGAATCCCCTGCCTGGATCTCCTCATTTCCCTCATCGCGGAAAGCATCGGAGATCATATCGTAGTAGGACATTGCGCTGTCGCTGTCCCCGGAAGCGTATACTACCCTGCCGTCCGGGTCAAACAGGTAGACGGATTCATTGGAAACCTTATGATCCAGATTCCTGAGCTTTCGCACAAGCGGAGCGATCGACCTCTTGGTCTCGATCACCCCGATCGGCCGGTACAGTTTATCCTGATATACGGAGCACAGCGTCAGGAACCAGGATCCCTCTTCATAGGTGAAATATCTCTCCAGCCTCTCATCCCTGTCGACAAACATGATCTTGTTCCTGCTGCCCGACAGAAGATCCTCATACCAGTCCATATCCCGGACGGACAGATCTGTCGTGCTGTTATCCAGCCCGATCCCGAATGCACCGTGATCCAGCGCATACAGATAGATCTGATCCACCGGCCGGTTCGGTCCGATGATGGCCGTCAGCAGGCTGGTCAGTACCTTCGTATTCTGCATGCTGCTGTAATTCCCGTCTTCCGGCGTCTCTGTCTGGTTCAGACTTGCGAGGTAGTACTCTTTGACAAGGTTGGAGTATGAGATATTCTGCATGACAGTATCCAGCGAAGAGAGTTCCGAATCGGTAAATGTCCGGACCGAAAGAACCTGCTGGTCCAGCGAATCAGA
>CADCOU010000280.1 GCA_902803155.1 uncultured Lachnospiraceae bacterium
CTCAGGGCAGTGGAAGGAACGATCGACGGAACGTCCGTCACAGTATAAATCAAGAAAGGGGTATGGCAATGGATAACAGACTCACACCTTATGTGGAAAAGATGGGGAAGACGCTTCTGAATCTGGAAGAGGAATTCAAGACGATCCGAGCGGGACGCGCCAATCCCGCCATTCTGAACAAGGTACGTGTTGACTATTACGGAACTCCTGTCCCGATCTCACAGGTCGGCAACATCACGGTTCCGGAAGCCAGGATCCTTCAGATCGCTCCGTGGGAACCCAACATGATCAAGGAGATCGTCAAGGCGATCAACATGGCAGACATCGGAATCAACCCGAATACGGACGGCAAGGTCATCCGCCTGATCTTCCCGGAGCTTACCGAGGAGAGAAGAAAAGAACTCACCAAGGATGTCAAGAAGAAGGGTGAGGAAGCCAAGGTTGCCGTACGGAACATCCGCAGGGACGCAGACAAGTCTTTCAAGAAACTGAAAGACGAGATCTCCGAGGACGAAGTGGCTGATCTTCAGGACGAACTCCAGAAGGAGACCGACAAGAAGGTCAAGGAGATCGACAAGATGGTAGAGGAGAAGTCAAAGGATATCCTTACTGTCTGAGCCGTGCAGGAACTTATCAAAGAAAGATAGGCAGGAGGCTGTCGGAACGGGGATCCGTGCGGCAGCCTTCTCTTAGGGACTGTTAAGGAGAGAATATGGACATACCGCGCCATGTTGCGATCATACTGGACGGAAACGGCAGATGGGCGAAATCAAAGAGGATGCCCCGCAACTACGGACATGTGAAAGGGGCGGCCAATGTTGAGGTGATCTGCCGTGCCGCTGATGAACTGGGGATCAAGTACCTGACCGTATACCTTTTTTCCACGGAGAACTGGCGGAGAAACCAGGATGAGGTCAGGGCGCTGATGAAACTGTTCCACAGCTACACGAGGACAGCAATCCGGCAGGCAAGGGAAAACAACATGCGGTGCCGCGTGATCGGCGATCCCTCGGCCCTGGACGAGACATTGCAGAATAACCTGCGGGAGCTGGTGGAAAGTTCCAGGGAGAATACCGGGCTGAACTTCCAGCTCGCGCTGAATTACGGCAGCAGGGACGAGATCGTCCGCGCCGTCCGCAGTATCGCCCGGGACGCACAGTCCGGAAAGATCCAGGATCCCGGACAGATCACGGAAGACCTGTTTGCCTCCTATCTGGATACGGCGGATATCCCGGATCCGGACCTTCTGATCCGCACGAGCGGAGAACAGCGCCTCAGCAATTATCTGATGTGGCAGCTTGCCTATGCGGAACTGTATTTCACGCCCGTACCGTGGCCCGCATTTACAAAAAAAGATCTGGAACTCGCGATCGAGGCTTATAACCAGAGAACGCGCCGTTTCGGCGGGCTTGTGAAGGGCGAAGAAGATACGGAGGTACACTGAACATGTTTGTTACAAGGCTTATCAGCGGCATTGTGCTGCTGGCGATTCTGATCGCGACGATCTGCCTCAGCGGACCGGTCCTTTTCTTCTTCCTTCTTGCCATCTCTCTGATCGGCATGTTTGAGCTGTACAGAGCGACCGGAGTCTGGAAAGGCGGGATAAACCTGCTTGTGCTTGTCTCCTGGCTCGGAGCGGCTGTTTACTATGTCTTTGTTTACCGGGGGATGGAGGGATATCTTCTTCCGATCCTGACCGCTGCGCTGATCGCTCTTCTCTTTGTCTATGTGTTCACTTTTCCGAAGTATCACGCGGACGAAGTGATGACGGCGTTTTTCGGAATCGCCTATGTGGCGGTATGCCTGAGCTACATCTATCAGACCAGAGAACTCCCGGACGGAATGTACACGGTATGGCTTATCGTGATTTGTTCGTGGGGTTGTGATACAATGGCGTATGTGTTCGGCAGGCTGTTCGGAAAGCACAGGATGGCGCCGGTCCTCAGCCCGAAGAAATCCGTCGAGGGCGCTGTGGGCGGAGTCATCAGCGCCGCTGTGTTCGGGGCGGTCTATGCGGCAGTTGTCGGCAGGTTCATGGAGAACGGCGGGAACAAGATCCTGCTCTTTGCCCTGATCGGCGCGGTCGGCGCCCTGATCTCCATGGTGGGAGATCTTGCGGCATCGGCGATCAAGAGGAACCACAACATCAAGGATTACGGGAAACTGATCCCGGGACACGGAGGCATACTGGACCGTTTTGATTCGGTGATCATCACTGCACCTGTCATATACCTTCTGGCATACGCCTTCGGCTGAGAGAACGCCTTCAGACATACATGTAAACGGTATAAGGGAAAATGAAGAAGATATCGATACTGGGAAGTACCGGTTCCATTGGTACACAGACACTGGATGTAGTAAGAAATAATCCCGACCTGAAGATCACTGCGCTTGCAGCAGGCCGGAACACAGATATCCTGGAAGAACAGATCCGGGAATTCAGACCCCGCGTCGCGGCAGTCTGGAAAGAGGAGGACGCCGCAGACCTCAGGGTGCGCCTGAAGGATACGGATGTCCGCATTCTGTCCGGAATGGACGGACTGATCGAAGTCTCGGCAGAACCGGAGGCGGACATCACAGTTACCGCGATCGTCGGAATGATCGGGATCCTGCCTACGATTGAGGCGATCCGGGCGGGCAAGAACATCGCGCTGGCAAACAAGGAGACGCTTGTTACTGCCGGACATCTGATCATGCCTCTGGCTGAGGAGCACGGCGTGAAGATCCTTCCTGTCGACTCGGAGCATTCCGCGATCTTCCAGTCCCTGAACGGGGAGAAGAGAGAGAGGATCGAGAAGATCCTCCTGACCTGTTCGGGCGGGCCGTTCCGGGGCTACACGACGGAAATGCTTGAAAAGGTTACCCCTGAAGATGCCCTGAAGCATCCGAACTGGGAGATGGGCAAGAAGATCACGATCGATTCCGCGACCCTGATCAATAAAGGCATGGAGATCATGGAAGCAAGATGGCTGTTCGGTGTGGATCCGGACCGGATCCAGGTTGTGATCCATCCGCAGAGCATCCTGCATTCCGCAATCCAGTTCGTCGACGGGGCCGTGATCGGCCAGCTCGGGGTGCCGGACATGCGGCTTCCGATCCAGTACGCACTGTACTGGCCGGAC
>CADCOU010000281.1 GCA_902803155.1 uncultured Lachnospiraceae bacterium
CACCCGTCAACCGATACCTCACGCATCTTCTGCGAAATATCGATAATGGTTTCAAACCCGGTCATACGGAATATATCCATTACTTCAGCAGATGCATTTACGGCACTCACCCTGCTTTTTTCCTTCCTGGCAAGCCGCAGGAAAATGCGAAGTCCTGCACTGGAGAGATAGCTGAGTCTGTCCAGGTCAAAAACGACCCGTCCTTCCGGATACGTCTTCCGGAGCGAAACCAGTTCCTGCTCGACTGCTGCCGCATTATCAGAATCTATACGGCCCTCCGGGCAGATGGTAAAGATTCCGCTTTGTTCATCAAACTCATGCTTCATTCTGCTTCTCTCCTGTCTGAATTCAAAGATCATGAAAGATTCTGCGATATTGTCATAACCTGATTATCAGGTTGTTCAGGTCCAGAGTACTCATATACTGTACATCCTTTACCTGCTTCATGATCAGCCGAAGTCCGAGATGTTCCTCCGTATCAGGATCATTTTTAAAGAAGACTACCGGATCGAACCGGTCACAGTCATCACGGATCCGGATGATCCAGTCGTCCTTATGAGTCACCCGGATATCAACGCTGTGCTTTTTTCCGTCTGTAAAGCCATGGCGGATCACATTGCCCGCCAGTTCCTCCACTGCGAGTGATATCCTGTTTGCCGTCTTCCTGTCCGCGCCTTCACTCCGGCAGAATGCCTGCAGCCTGCGGGAGTATTCCACGACTGCCTCCATCGTCTGCAGGGAGACCTCCAACAGTCTGGCCGGAACTTCAAACGCCTCCGGAATAAACAGGATCCGGTCCCATCCGCCACTCTGTCCGGTCCTGCGCAGAAAGGCAATAATATACAGGATCACCAGTGCAGCTGCCTCACCGGCCATATAGGAAAGCCATACTCCGTTCACTCCCAGGATATGATCCAGGATCAGCACTGCCAGCACTATGCATGCAAAGTTGTGCAGGAATCCGAAGAGGATACTCATTACCTGCATCTTCATGCTTTGATAATAGCTGCGTATCGATACATCTATCGAATGAACAACCGTACAGAGGGCGTACAGCCTGAGGCCGGTAACTGCTGCTTCATAGAATCCCCATCCTGTCCCGAAATACAGGAGGATCAGCCATTTTGCCATAAACAGTGTAAACAGCGTCACTGCCCCGTTCAGTATTACAGAATAGCGTATCGCGATCTTAATCAGACGGCGAAGGGCATCCCCGTCCTCTTCTCCTGCATAGACTCCGGTAAGGACGGAAACTGCGCTCCCGATGCCGGTTCCGATGCAGAACAGGATCCCGCCGGCGGAACTGATGGCAGCATAGACAGCAACCATCTGCGGACCGTAATGCTGTGTAAGGTACCGGTTGATGAAATATACCAGAGCTGCCATGAAGAACTGTTTGATGATATAGAACACACCGAAACTGACGATCTCGCTTACATAGTGAATTTTCACACTCTTAGGCTCGTAATGAAACATGCTGCTTTTCCGGCGGAAGTGCAGCAGCATGATCACTGCCCCGATCCAGGAACTGACAGCCGTCGCAAGCCCCATGCCGAGCAGCCCCAGATGCAGTATATACGCGTTCAGAAGATCCAGCACGATATCACTTACCGCCATCGCCAGGAAAGCCCGGAGTGTTCTGGCTTTGTCCCCGTCCAGCTGCATGACAGGGATCAGAGCGGTGACAAACAGTGACGGAAGAAGACCGATGCCGTATCCCATAAGGTATTGCCCGGCAGCTTCACGGTACACCCCCGCCGCGCCTGCAAGACCGGCAATGACATTTGAAAAAAGCAGCACCACGACCATCAGCTGGATCCCGACCACTTTCGTGACTACCACACCTGTTGAGAATACTCCCGTCAGCCTGTCTTTGTCCCCGCTGCCGACCACTCTTCCGATCAGCGCAGAGATACCCGTAAGGAGAAAGCCGGAAAAAGCGACCACGATCGAGATAAACGGGCTGCAGTAACCATAGGCGGCCAGTGCCTGCTCACCCAGGACTTTCCCGGTGATCACGCCGTCGATAAAAACCGCGATCAGCTGGGCCAGCGAAGAGATGATCTGCGCATACATACATCCCCGGAAGGCCTTCCTGATCGTGAGGTTGTTATTGTAACCGGTTCCCGTTTCCATTCCCTTTTGTTTCCTGTTCTCAGGCAGAAGCAGCCTGAAATACTTTTTCACCCATCAGGAAATATCTGCTTTCCTGAGACTCTCATACACATAATCCGGCATCCAGTCCCGGTGTCCTTCGGGATCTTCCCGGATTGCGGTGGAACTGTATCCCCTTCCCCTGTTTCCGATATGAAATTCCTTGTCCGGAAAGAGCGGGACCAGTTTCTCCACGATCTTCCTGTGATCGCAGCTGAAATAAAACCCATGGATCGGTTCACCGGCCATGCAGTCTTCTTTTCTCACCATATCTGCAAAGATGCTGTC
>CADCOU010000282.1 GCA_902803155.1 uncultured Lachnospiraceae bacterium
GAAAGATGTGATCCGTTTCAAAGCCGGCGACCGCGTCACCTCCGATGCAAACATCCCTTGCGGAAAATGCTATTACTGCGAGCGCGGAGAGGTTTCGTTCTGCGACAACTCCCATGCGTACGGGCAGACCAGGAACGGTGGATTCGCACAGTATGTCGCGGTCCGGGAGGATCTGGCGTACCGGATCCCGGACGGCGTTTCCATGCGGGCGGCTTCCATGACGGAGCTGGTCGGCTGTGCTTACAACTGTATGGAACGGTGCGATTTCAAATACAGCTCGGATGTGCTTGTCCTGGGCTGCGGCGGAAGCGGCATGATCGTCGCCCAGATGGCGAAGAGTTCCTCCGCAGGCAGCGTGACAGTGATCGATTCCGTACAGAGCAAACTGGACAAGATCAGCACGAGAGGAGTGGACACAGTTCTTGTAGACCGGGATGATTATGAGAAGCATGAATCCGTGCTGAAAGAACGTTTCCCGCACGGTTTTGACTATGTGATCGATACAACGGCGGATTCCGATCTGATCACGAGGAGCATATCACTTCTGAAGAAAGGCGGCAGGTTCATTAACTACGCGTTCCAGAATAATGTGACTGCTGCTAAGAAAGTACAGATCGATACCAAGATGTTTGCGACCAGACAGCTTGACTACATCGGATCGACGTTTTCACATTTCCGGTTTGATCAGGCGCTGCAGGCAATCGAGTCCGGTAAGGTGGATCCGATGCTTGCGATCACAGACATCCTGCCGCTGGAGGAGTTCTTCACGGGAATGGACCGGATGCACGATGATCCGGATACCATCAAAGTCCTTCTGGAACCGAACGGCTCTTCGGAAGGAATGTAAGAGTAATATCCCGCTATGAAGATTTTGAAAATATTAACAGAAAGAATTATTCAGAACATCCTTGAAAAAAGAAACAGATTCATATATAATCATTTTATAATCACTATATGATCACTATTTAGCAATGAGAAACAGATGCCGGACTCAGGTCGGGCCATCGGGTAAATGTCAGCGACAGGTATTCATATTTAAGGAGGGTAATCATGCAGTTAATTGGTGTGCGCGCGAAGATTTGCTATTACGACAACTTTACGGATTTTGCCAAAGAATTCAATCTGGGCAAAGAGGATATCATTTTTACCGAGAAGGTGATCTATGAGGGCTATATCAAGGCCATGGAGCTTCCGTGCCCGATCCTGGTCCGTGATAACTATGAGGTCGGAGAACCGACGGAAGAGGCCGTTGACAAGATGCTCCTTGATATCGAAAAGATATCGCACAGGAGAATCGTTGCGGTCGGCGGCGGATCGGTCCTCGATACGGCAAAAGCTCTCTGCATTGACGGCGCGTATCCGTTTGCTCATCTTCTTGATAAGAAGGAGCCGAATACTTTTAACTGTGAACTGATCACGATCCCGACGACTTGCGGGACCGGTGCCGAGATCTCTGGCGGCGGCATCTACTTCATGAAGTCGAATGGCCTTAAGACCGCTATCGTCGGCCCGGGTGCAGATTACGCAGTCCTGATTCCGCAGTTTATCGAGAAGCTTCCGTTCAAGATCTTCTTCCTGTCTTCGATGGATGCGCTGTCACACGCGATCGAAGGCCAGCTCTATTCGGAAGATGTCGTCAATGAATTCGGTCTGGCAATGGCCCGCCAGGCGATTACGACGATCCTTGACTGCCAGGCGGATCTGTGCATCAAGGGGGCGGATTACCGTCAGAACCGTCTGAGGGATTTCCTTGCATCCAGCACCATGGCTAATATCGCCCTGACCGCCAACGGCGCCAATATGGTACACGCCCTGGCTTATCCGCCGGCTGAAAAGTTCCATTTAAGCCACGGAGAATCCGTCTACCAGTTCCTGATTCCGGTCCTCAACCTGTATCAGAAGGTATGCCCGGACCATCCGCGCTTTGCGGCCCTTCGGGAAATGGTCAAGCCTGCGCTCGCCAAAGCCGGATTTAAGACGGATGATGAGGTCGTCTTCACGGAACTGGAAAAAATGCTGAATACTGTTTTCCCGCTCCGGACGATGGGAGAAGTCGGTATGACGGAAGATGATATCGAACCGTTCTCCAGGAATATCGTAGAGACCAAGCAGCGGCTTCTGACCAAGGCACTTATCCCGGTGAACCAGGAGCAGGTCGCTGAAATGTACAGGGCAAGGCTGTAAGTTTGTTGCTATTCACAGCAACATAAATAATTCATTTTGTGTAAACAAGACCTTGACATGTGAATAAAAATCGATTACTATATAATCGCTAAGTGATCATTCTTCATTCATTATGAGGATAATAACAATCATTTTTCATTTTTCAAAGAGGGAGGAACTACATGAACAGAAGACTTATCGCAATGCTTCTCGCTTCCGCTATGGTATTCAGCATGACCGGCATGGCTTTTGCCGCTGAGACCGAAGTTGAGGAGAGCAACACTGTAGCCAACTGGGATGCAGAGTATGATGATGTAGAACCGGTTACCGTTACCCTTTACAACCCGGTAGCAGGTGAAGTCAACGATACCTCTTATCAGGTATTCAAAGAGAATGTCGAGAAGATGTCCAAGGGTGCTATGACTGTTGAAATCATCGCTGCAGGAACTCTCGGCGCAGAACGTGAAGCAACACAGCTGCTCATGGCAGGTGACACATTCGACGGCGGCCTGTTCTCCATCGACGGACTTGACTGGCTGACCCCGGATACCGGCGTGTACTGGCTCAGCCTTCCGGGATTCATCAATTCCTATGAGGAAGTTGACGAAGTCTACAACAACGGCTGGTATTTCGAGAGACATAAAGAAGTAGCGGCAGAGAATGGCGTTGACCTGGTCTGCCCGGGCGAATTCGGACTGAAGGTCTTCCTCGGCACCGGTGATCCGATCCGTACCTTTGAAGATTTCCAGGGCAAGGTCATCCGTATCCCGGATATCCAGATGAATCATGACTACATCAAGGCTCTCGGCGCAACCTCCGTTTCCGGAATCGATATGTACACCGGACTTCAGCAGGGCACCATGGACGCAGTCCAGAACAACATCCCGGCTTCCGATCTGTTCAAACTTGAGGAAGTTGTGACCTGGGTCACCCTGACATGGGATATCTACGGAACCAACTACTATCTGTTCAACAAGAACTTCACCGACAGC
>CADCOU010000283.1 GCA_902803155.1 uncultured Lachnospiraceae bacterium
AGGCGGCGAGGAAGGCGTGAATCTCCATGTCAGCGCTATGTATGGCGACAAGGAATTCACAGACACCTGGTGCTGGCTGAATGTCTGCGAAGCCAGAGAAGAGTATAACCTTCCGCAGGACAGAGCCCTGCTCAAATACTGGACGGACGACATCGACAGTTGGGTGCATGTCTATGTGGAGAATACCGAGCATCCGGATGGCTGGGATACGGATGTGCGCATGACGGATGTGTCCGTGCGCAATGAAGACCTGAATCCGGATCTTGACCCTGTTCTCAGGATCTGGAAAGATGAATGGACCAATGACGAGGGCGAGGCAGACTGGAGCTGGCATATTGAAGGACGCAATCATGGCTGCGGCATCGTGAACTACACCTATACGGATATTCATGGAAAGACACAGAGAGGGGAATATCGTCTGTATGTCGGAAATGACGTCTATGATCTGGATGTATACTCTACAGACGGAGCGTACCGGTTCCTTCCGGGTTCGGAAGCGGAACTGGAGGCAAACGTCCGGCACCATGTCCAGGATATGGATGACAACGATGTGGACCTGAGCGGGGTTACCTATAAATGGGAGGTTCCGGAGAAGTTCGCTGAGTATGTCGAGAGTATTACTCCGAACGGAAACAAGGCGAAGATCAAATTCCGCGAAGAGACTGCGGAAGACAAAGAGTACGGTCTGTGGGAGGACATCCAGATCGAAGTTCGTGCTTATGAGGGACAAACGGAAGAAGGAAATCCGTGCGAGCGGGCATATGCGGATACCTGGGTGACCCTGAGCAATTATTATTACGAGATTGTACCTTTCAGAATGGATGAGGATCTGCTGATCGGCAAGTCCATCGAGAATTTTAAGCCCGAGCTGCGCATCTATTCCGCGGAGGATCCGGAGCATTATGAGGTCGTTGAAGATGTTTCCTGGCGCTGGGAATATGATGAGAATAATCTGCTCGTGAAAGACGAGAAGGGAAATCAGGTCGGAAACTACACCCTGAAAGGGGTAGATGCGGATGGAAATGAGAACTGGGAATACAACGGCAGCGAAGAGAGCAATGGTGCCGGAAGAGCCTTTACCATCACCAGGACCTGGAAAGACGGAACCTGCCTGAACCTGATCGCGGATTATCAGGAAGAGAACGGCGAGTGGCGTGATGAGCGCAGAGATTTCTGGTTCCACGGCCCGGACTATAACATCTGGTTTGAGGATGGAGACTGGCACAGAGTTTTCACCAATGGTGCTTCGACTTTCAAACTGAACATCCAGGAGCTTGACGGGATCGACAGCCAGGTGAAGATCGAGGCCGGCGACTGGAACGACGAGGAAGAGAAGTGGAATGCCACCTGGACGAATGGCTGGAGCTTTGATCAGAAGACCGGAGAATTCACAGTCGACGGAAAGGCCCTGAAGAATGCCGGAAGAGATTCCATGCAGGTGCGCGTCCGCGTTTATGTGGACACGCGTGAGGAAGAACTGAACGAAACCTGGGGTTACTTTGATGTGAATGACGCCGACTGGTGGAACGGCCCGATTGGTTCGGATCAGCTGTTCCCGAACGAAGAGCGCTATCTTGCTATCGATGACGGCTCCAGGGTTCAGGGACATGACAGCTTCTTCCCGGATGATGATTGGGTTCGCCTGCGGGTGAAGGATGTCAAGGTGGTCAGTGATCCGGATGAGCAGGACAGCAGAGACGCTGTGACTGTCGAAAAACAGGATGACGGCTGGCTCTTTAAGGCGATCCGTCCGGGACATGCTGAAGCAACCGCCAAATTTGAGCTTTTCCGTGAAGGCGAATATCAGGAAGACGCCGACGGAAAGATCAC
The DNA here is from genome assembly GCA_902803155.1 of uncultured Lachnospiraceae bacterium. Lineage (GTDB taxonomy): Bacteria > Bacillota > Clostridia > Lachnospirales > Lachnospiraceae > Porcincola. The sequence continues at coordinate 1,831 of CADCOU010000283.1, forward strand.
GGCATCCTCCAAACCGGTCGAGGAGATCGAGTATACATGGGAATTCTGGGTAGGAGATTTCAGAGCCGATATCAATCTGTTCGGCAAGGACGGAACGGACCGCATGATGTCAGGAACTTCATATACCCTTTCATCCATGGTCTTTGCGGATGTTTATGAGTGGGACGGTGATTATGGCCACCCGATCGATACAGAACGTTACAAGGTACAGTTTGATGACGTCTGGATCGAGAATATTGATGATAACTGGGCAGGCTGGAACTGGGAAAAGGTCGAAGGAAAAGATCAGATCGATCTGCAGACGGAAGATGGATCCCAAAAGGCTTCAATCACCTGGAAACAGCAGGGCAGTGAACTTGTTCTGACTGCCGATCGGGAAGTCCCGAACCTGGAGATCAGAGTACATGCAGCCGCCTATGACCATGATGATGAAAATCCGGAGGAAATCTGGGAGATTGCTGCGAATGATCATTCTGTATGGGTTGACAAGCGCCTTTATAAGATCGTATTGGTTGATGAGTCGGATAAACCTTATGAGTGGGATACCCATTATCTGCCGGGAACAGAACAGACGGTGAATGTTAAGCTGTATTTCTACAATAGTCCGTCGGATCCCGGAACTGAGGTGACCGACCCCGGACTCTTCTTCCGCTGGGAATGGTATGAAGGAGGCGGGGAAGACGATCCTTCCCATCTGATCATTACCGATGCGGACGGAAAGGTGCTTACACATAATACTGACGGAGGAACCATAGGCAAGGCACCGTTCAGACTGAAGCGCATGATCACCTGGGGCGGTTCTGAATGGCTGGCTGCCTGCGGAACAGACGAATACGGACATGAATTTGAGTATGCATCTATGGCCTTCGGACTTGACAATGTTCAGCCGGAGATCACGTTCAAACACGATCATCCGGACAGAGGGAATCGTGGGTATACCTACTTCTACGTGAATGAACCGGTCAAGGTAACGCTGGACACCACTCAGATCCGCCCAATCCTGGACAAGTATAAGGATCAGGCGCAGCTGCTTGTGACGGCCGGACTTCCTGATGAGAACGACGTTCTTCAGCCAATTGTGCGCTACAAGTACAACGAAGCGGAGGATAAATGGGATGAG
>CADCOU010000284.1 GCA_902803155.1 uncultured Lachnospiraceae bacterium
AAAGTCATTCTCATAACCGTTTTCCTCCAGATATCTGTCCATCCTTCTGACCGTTGCAGGTTCATCATCATAAGGACCGATGTGCATACACTGCACACAGAGTCCTTCATGGATACACATGAATTCCGCTTTTGAAAGATCCATGCCCTTCTTTCTCTCTGCTTCCTGCACAGCCCACCGGAAGTCCTCTTCTGTCACAAAGTCAGGCAGCCTGATCACGGAGATCCATATGAAGTCTTCCTTGTGACCGTAATCCATGCCTTCCCTGCCTTCCTGCCGCCAGAAGCCTTCCAGCGGAGGGACTACATAATCAAAATATCCTTCGATCCGCCGTTCTCCCATTTTGCTCATTTTGATGGTATACGCGATCGTATACAGGATTCCGACCGCTTCCTTGTACTCACTGTCAGGCTGGTTGGGATCTCCCTTTCCGCTGACTGCGATAAAGTTCATTTCCGGGACGTCAACGATCTCCGGCTTTGCCTTCGGCAGGTAAATTTCTTTGTAATCCTTTTTATAATCAAATGCCATACGCTTCACCTCTCAGGGATCTCCTGTTCTTTGAATGGTTCGATCAGGACATGGATCAGATCACCATCATGTTTATCAAGCTGTTTCCGGATCGTTTTCAGCACACCGATGATATAGCAGACCGAACCGTCCGGATTCCTGACGCCCATATTGACGATACTGCCTGTGTAAGGGATCCCGTCAAACCATGCACGAACCTTTACACGGCCTTTTCCGAACTCATCCCTAATGTTCCAGGGAAACTCCACATATGCCCCGCCGTTATCCGGTGTCTCATGCAGTACCGTATCATATTCATAACACTTCATATCTCCGCCTCGTCTGTCTGCTCATGATCATCTTCTTTTCCGTATATCTTAGCCATATTCCCGATGACTTCTTTCAGCCTGGTCCTGGCTTCTGCGGGTTCAAGTATTTCGGCTTTGTCACCGAATGTCAGCAGCCATGTGACCAGGCTGTCCATATCGGAATAGTCTGCGTCAAAGAGCATTCTTCCGTCATCCTTTACCGTGAAGCTCTCCGGTCCGAATTCCTCGATCAGCCGCCACTTCATTTCCGGCGCAAACAGCACCTTAACCCTGATCTTACCGGGAAAGATCTTTTCATCGGAAATATCGGGAACAGGTGCTTCCCTCACCTCATAGACAGTATCTGTTCCCTGCAGACGGTCCATCCTGCTGATCCTGAACATCCGGAAGTCCTGCCTGTCATGGCACCAGCCCCACAGATACCAGTCCGACCAGCGGAATACCAGGAAATACGGATCGACTGAACGTTCGCTTTCTCCGGATGGCGCATAGTAGTGAAATGTTACGGTATGTCTGTTTTCGACCGCGTCCTGCAGGATCTCGAATTTCGGGATCAGTGTATCTTTGTGCCAGGATGTCAGGTCGATCAGGATCGAATCCTGTCCGCTGACGAACCTGGATGAGCCAGCCTTGATCTTTTCCATCAGCCGTTCGTAGTACCTGTCTTTACTGACGCTATCCAGGCTTCGAAGTCCTGCCAGTATCATCTGCATGTCCCTGGATGTCAGTACGGTCCTGTCCATCCGGTAACCGTCCATGATACTGATGCCGCCGCCTGTTCCCTGTACCGTGCGGATCGGGATCCCTGCTTTGCAGAGATCCTCGATATCCCGGTTGATGGTCCTTCTGGATACCTCAAACCTTTCAGCAAGCTCGGGAGCCGTAGTCTTCTCCTTCTGCAGCAGTACCGATAATATTCCGATCAGTCTGTCTATCTTCATTGATATTTACTCCATGTTCATCATAACAAACAAAACATGACATCTATATGTCATGTTCAATAAATTGTTTCATTTTAGCAGAAAGAAAACGTCTCGTACTGCAGACGGGACGCTCTGTACCGGATCCTGTGATGTTTCAGGACTATAGTTTTTCATTGATGCCGTTTTCTTTCAGCCAGTTGGTGATGTCATCCGGCAGTCCCGATCCGCCTTTGTAGTGGACCGACAGGCCTTTGCCGATCACCGAGTCAGGTGCCAGTTTGGCAATGGCAGTCAGGCTCTGGCCAAATCTGCCACCGCCATGCGAGCAGAACGGAATGATCGTTTTTCCGGAGAAGTCATATTCTTCCAGGAAGGATGCGATCGGCATCGGAATGGATGCCCACCAGTTCGGGTAGCCCAGCAGGATGGTATCGTATTCATCCATATTCCGGACATGTTCCGAGAGTTCCGGTCTTGCCTGGTCATGCTGGTCTGCCTGCGCTTCCATCAGGACCGTATTGTAATCTGTGGAATACGGCTCTGCAGGCGTGATCTCAAAGAGATCCGCTCCTGTCTGAGCCTGGATCTGACCGGCGATCCCGCGTGTATTGCCGCCCCATGAGAAGTATGCGATCAGGATCTTTCCGCCTGTCTCAGCATGCAGGTCCGAACCGCCTGCCATGACAGAGCCTGAACGGGAGCCGGCATTTCTGACAAGACGTACGCCGAGATTATAACTGTGGAGGTCCTCCTGACCTGCGGCACGGTAAGCACTGCGCATGTTCTTGGCAAAGTCATTCCATCCTCCGCCTCTGTAGACATGTCTTGTCCCTGAGTCAGGTCCGACCGGATCTTCAGCAGCGTCCATATCATACACCCCGTAAAAATCCCAGCACCATTCATTGACATTACCATGCATGTCATAAAGACCCCATGCATTCGGTTCGAAGCTGCCGACCGTTATCGTCGTCTGGCGGTATTCGCCTGGTCTGGCTTCCAGAACAGAATTGTTGAAATAATTCTCTTCGATCTCATACGGATAATAACCGTAGAAATTCGCTTCGTCAGCACTCAGTGATCTCTCCGTATTGAACGGTGTAACTGTTCCTGCCCTGCACGCGTACTCCCACTCAGCTTCCGTCGGCAGACGGTAACCGTCTGCGGACAGATCCCAGGTCACGCCGTTTTCTGTGATTACATAGACCGGTGTCAGTCCGGCATCAGTACTCTTGGCGTTTGCGAACTGTACTGCCTCCAGCCATGAGATGTTCTCAACAGGCAGATCATCTCCTGAAAATGTCGAGGGATCACTGCCCATCAGACGTACATATTCACTCTGTGTGGTTTCGTAGGGATCCATATAGAATGAGCCGACAGACACTTCATGCTGTACCTCATCATCGATCCTCCAGTTTTCCGTATCAGGGCTTCCCATCAGGAAGGAACCGCCCTGTATATATACGAATGGATCATCAATTGATGTGCTTTCCGGTTCATCGGAAGCATCATCTGCCTGTGTCGTTGCCTGTGCATCCGGCTGTACTTCATTCTGTGCTGTCTCTGCCTGAGGCATACTCCAATCAGACTCATCAAAAGCCATATAGCCCTCAGCAGGCGGAAACAGAAATGCCAATACGATCCCGATGAGGGCGGAAGCTGTCATGGCAGCCGCAGAGATGAAACGGTTCTTTTTCATTTCCGTTTTCTGTGCATTTCTGCAGATGTACGCTGTCTGCATTCCGATAAACGCCCACCCCAGCAGCATTACCAGGTTCTCAAGGAATACCTGCCAGCCGGCTTTCTCATAATCAAGGAATGCGAACGGGACCCGG
>CADCOU010000285.1 GCA_902803155.1 uncultured Lachnospiraceae bacterium
GCGGAATGACACCGAAATAACTCTGAACGGAAATCCATTGAATTAAACCAGGCCGTCCGACATGAGACCGGACGGCCTGGTTTTATGGTCTGATGTTTCATTTCTTCCTTCGACGTGCCGTAAGAGCAGGAAAGGTTAAGCAATTCGACCGGATAAGATTCTGCAGGAATTATTACCTGTACAGTACAGCCTTGCCAGTCGTCCGGAACAGATCCAGTTTGTGTTTTGCCACAGCCTTCATGGCTTCGATGCAGGGCGGGCAGATCTCGTTCGGTTCTCTCAGCCCTTCGTCCTGAAGGACTTCACGCATCTTGTTATAGAAAGCTGCCTTGATGTCGGAGGAGATGTTGATCTTGTTGATCCCCAGGGTCACGGATTCACCGATTTCCTTATCAGGATTATTGGAGCCGCCGTGCAGAACGAGCGGAACATCCACTTTTGCCTCGATCGCCTTCAGGATGTCAAGCTTCAGCTCCGGCTTCATGCCGGCCGGATACAGACCGTGACAGGTGCCGATCGCGATCGCCAGCGTATCTACGCCTGAAGCCTCCACGAATGCAGCTGCGTCGTCCGGATCGGTGTAGATGATCTTCGCGCTTCCGCCCTCCATGTCAGCCGGATTGGTAGTGCCGATGGTCCCAAGCTCCGCCTCGACAGAAACGTTGCAGGGGTGTGCCGCCTCAACCACTTTCTTTGCGCCGGCGATGTTCTCTTTAAACGAAAGGTGCGCCCCGTCAAACATGACAGAGGTAAATCCGGCCTGGATCGCGCACATGATCTTGCCGAAGTCACTGCAGTGATCCAGATGAATGCATACCGGAACGGATGACTTCAGTGCTCTTTCGCGAACTCCCTGTACAAAGTCCGTGCCGGTGAAGCTGAGTTCATCCGGATGGATCTCAATGATCACGGGAGAATCCGTTTCCTCCACCAGGTCCATGATTCCGAGGAACATGGACCAGTCGCTGATGTTGAATGCGGGGATCGCAAAACGGTGTTCCTTTGCGACTGCCAGAATGTCCTTCATGTTCATTAACATAATTCAAACCTCCTTTCAAAAGCAGAGCTGCATTCCGCCGGTAAATGAATCGCCCAGGCCGATCGTATACTTCGGGCGGTCCAGGCAATAGGCGGGAACCAGCAGCACACGGTCTTCCAGACCATTTTGTATTATGATTTCCTGATTTTTGAGTCCTTCCTCGTTGAACGGCTGCCCGAGCACCCATCGGACATCCGCGTCATTTCCATATCTGCCGAAGGCGGCTTTCGCCGTTGCAAGCAGAATCCCGAAAACGAGTCCTTTTTCGATGTCAAGGCCTCGTTGGTCTCCGACGTACATGGCATAATCTTTCGTATGGACAACGACCCCTCTTCTGATGGAAAACCGTTTCAGGATCTGCTCCACTCCCTCTATGCAGGAGAGGATATTCCGGAGATCGACCGGAATTCCGAAGAGCTCCAGCGTGCACGCAAGCTCTTCTTCATTGATGCTCAGAATGTCTGTGTACGGGCAGAGCATTTTCATGCAGAGTTTCCGCATCGGGAGATCATGATAATGACCGTCCTCAAAATATACAATCCCGTCCGGATTGTTTCTCCGGTATGCTTCCGCATGACTTTTGATCCGGGATAGCCTGGAACGCAGCAGATCACGGTCCAGAGGGCAGTTGAAACTGGAAAGAACGTTGCTGGATACCTGAGCGGCATGCGTTTCTACCCACCCCAGAAAAGCTTCGTTCAGAGGCAGTTTGTCATTTACCGTACACTTTGTCAGGATCAGCCGGTTGGACCAGGGGATCCCGACCGCCTGAGAACCGAGACGGATCACGGAGCCTTTCTGAAACTGGAGGATCACATGGATCTCCGGCGGAGCCTTTCCCCGCTCATCCATGCTCCTTCCAAGAGATCCGTCCGCAAGCGGAACCCGGATGAAGGGAGACTCCAGCAGTTCCCGTACTTCCCGGGAATCATCGGTCAGATGAACGACGGACTTTGCTCCGAACTGCGCCATGGCAAGTGCTGCCTGGACCGCAGTGCCGCCTATACCGTTTTTGTGCGGAAAATTCCGGCAGAGAAGATCCGGATCGTCTATGTCTGCCTCCCCGCCGGTTCCGGTCCTGCAGTAATAAACGATCGTCTCCACCAGCTCCCGCCTGGTGCGGATCCGGGAAACCGGTTTCATTTCCGCAAGGATACCGTCCGGAGCATACTGCTCCAGCAGTTCATTGAACTTTTCTATACGAAAATCCAGCAGGATATCCAGATCACTGGTATATCCAAGCGCTGTGAAAACCTCTTTCCTGTTTCTCTCTGCGATAATGGAGGGCAGGTTTTCGTATATCCTTTTCACCTTTTCATAAGTTAACATATCAAATGAATAAAACCCGATCAGAACAAAAAGATACAGTTTTCATCATAGTGTTCAAATATATGATCATGTGAAAGCAGTGTACAGTTCTCTGTTTTGGCCTGTGCGATCAGAACCCTGTCAAAAGGATCCTGATTCCCGGGGAAATGCCCTTCCCGGATCTGCAGATCCCGAAGGGCAAATACATGTGCTGCTTCGATCGAAAGAGGAATAAACCCGGCCTGGTCGCAAAATCTGCAGATATCATTCTCCCGGTATGGACATTTCTCAGGGGCTTTTTGCTTTTTAATGGCGAGCTCCCACAAAGATGCAACACTGTACAAAATCATATTATCCGAAGTACAGATGAGATCCCTTGCCGGTTGCGACAGGCGACTGTCATCTGTTAGAGCCCAGATGATCACATGCGTATCCAGCAATATCTTCATAGCAATTCCTGATCCCCAAGAAAGTCTGAAGAGACATCAATGCTGTTAAAGTCTTCCAGCGAGCACAAGGCAGGTATTTTTCCTTTGGCAATACCGATCCTGCTGCCGGGGTCTTCCTGATAGGGAACTATCTTTGCTACAGGGACGCCATTGCGGAGAAGGACGACAAAAGGTTCTTTCCTGTTGGCGACAGCAGCGACATATTTTGACAGATTGGTTTTTGCATCAAGCATGTTAGCGGAAATCATGGCAGCCCCCTTCTGAATTAGCTAACCTGACTAATGTCATTATAGCCTATATGAGGGGGATGTCAATAAATAATGATGCCAACTACATATACAGCCTGTTGACGTTTCTTCGGACGGCAGGTTATCATTGCTCTGAGGCAAAATTGAAAAAGGTTATGTGACAGACAGGAGAGGTGTTATGGGGTCCGGATTCATTGATTCGTTTCAGCTTCTGATCGGTGTTTACCTTCTGTACATGGGCTTCCGGGGAGAAAACCCGGAAAACAGGATGACCGGGGTACCGGATAAAAAGGAAGTAAAAGAGCCGAAGGCACTGAGGGGTTTATACATCGCGGGCGGGATATTTGCACTTGCGGATTTCGCAATCTGTATGTTGCGCAATTCCATGTTTACTTTAGAGCAGACTGAAACAGGACTGTCGGTTACGCAAAATTATGCGATAAGTGCATTTCCTTTCCTGACTTACGATCTGATGAATTCGGTCAGCCGTGTGCTGTCGCTGCTGGCGATCGCGGTTCTGATCGGTTCTTCGATCTGGCTGTTTATACTCGCCGGCAAATATGAGAAGGGACAGAAATGAATAACTGCCGGATCGGGAAGATCCGGCAGCAGGAGATCAGATTTTAATAACGTACTTCCATCAGGGTAAGACCGCTTGCGGGAGCTGTATGAGAGGCAGCTCCCTTTTTCTGTGCTTCGAGGATCGTCTGAATGGCGGATTCCGGGCTCCTTTCGGCGCCGATCTCAACAAGCTCGCCGGTCATCAGGCGGACCTGATGGTTCAGGAAGCCGTCTCCGTAATAGTCAAGGACAATGGTGTTTTCATCCGGTCTGGAAATACGAATATCCGTAATGGTCCGGACTGCGCTTTTTTTCATCTTCAGCCCGCAGAAACTGGTGAAGTCATGAGTCCCGATCAATGCACGGGAAGCGTTGATCATGGAACCGGTGTCCAGGTCTTCCCCATACTGCCAGAGAAAACGACGATCTCTCACATCAGAGAAAGGAGCTGTCCGGATACGGTACTGATACCACTTGGACCCGGTGAGATAACGTGCATGGAAACGGTCAGACGCGCGCACCAGCCGGGAAACGGCAATGTCTTCCGGAAGATAATGATTGATCGCTTCCAGAAGCATCTGATCCTGCAGAGAGATCTGCTGTGAGCGAATCTGTTCATGGCCAGTATGCACTGATTCCCTGGGATAACTGTCGAACTGCTCTGATGTCCGGGAATCATCGGCGGCACGCTTCATGGCGGCAGCTTCCGCCTGCGCTCTGCTTCCGGTACCGCTCCAGGAAGCTTTCATGGAAGCGAACCGATCTGTGAAAGCCGTAAGATTCTTTTCGTCGACCCTGAAACTGGCAGTCTGTCCGAGCGCGTGTACGCCTGCGTCAGTCCGTCCGGCTCCGAAGACCTCGATATCTTCACCGAGAAGACGGGAAAGCAAGGCTTCCAGCTTTCCCTGAATGGTGTTGTCGATCCGGGGCTGCTTCTGCCATCCCTTATAACGCGTGCCCTCATACTGTACGGTCATCTTGTAATTGATCTGGTACATTTTTCTGATCCTTTTTCCGAATGCTTTTCCAAATCCTGTCGGGCAGGAAGATAGAACCGTCTGCCCTTCCTATGATGCTGCCTTAGCCATGAAGACCGGCAGCGTTCCGCAGAATCATAGCAAAGAATGAAGCGGTTTACAACTGCGGCGGGATAGAGATCTGCGTATGCTGGTGCTGAGCCTGTCCGGTGGTATATTTGACGCCGGACAGAAAACGTTTTGGGAGTTCTGCCAAAGGCGTTTGTGATAAAAATGTGAAATATTCAGAAAATTAGCACTCGCCACTTGACAGTGCTAGCAACAAGAGTTATAACGAGTTCAGAACGAAGGCAAGAGCTGAGGATCACAGAAAATGATGATCCGGCCCGCTTCCGGGAAAGGCATCCGGAGAATAGAAAACAGGATGCCCGACTAATACAAACAAAACCCAAAGGAGGATAAGAATTATGATGATGGTACCAAGACTTTTTAATGACAATCTTTTTGACAGCTGGTTTGATGATGATTTCTTCTGGCCGGAATTCAGAAAGGAAACTCCGAAAGCAGAAAAGAAGCTCTATGGTCACAGGGCAGCGGCGATCATGAAGACCGATGTGAAAGAAACAGAGAACGGCTATGATGTCGCGATCGATCTTCCGGGCTTCAAGAAAGAAGACGTCACCTGCGAACTGAAGGATGGTTATCTGACGATTTCCGCACAGAAGAACGTCGAAAATGATGAGAAGAACGAGGATGGCAAGTATATCCGCAGAGAGCGCTATACCGGAAGCCAGAGCAGAAGTTTCTATGTCGGTGAACAACTGCATGAGGATGATATCCATGCAGCGTTCGAGGACGGGATCCTGAAACTGACTATTCCGAAGAAGGAAGCGCAGCAGGTGGAGGAGAAGAGACACTTTGTTCAGATCGAAGGCTGATGACAGTCTCTTCCGGAGCTGCTTCGCAGAAAAGTAACTGAAAAAGCGAAAAGCGGTCCGGGATCATTCCCGGACTGCTTTTGTGTAAGCAACGAACCAGCTCGGGCAGGAGGGGAATCCGCCTGCCCGATTGAAGACTTCAGAAAGTGCTGCACCTGTATAAAGAAGCGGCAGAATAAGGAAAGAGGGAGGTGAGATGAGATGACTGCAAAACGTGATTATTATGAGGTTCTCGGGTGCAGCAGAGACGCATCGGACAAGGATATCAAAAAAGCATACCGGAAAAAGGCCAGGCAGTTTCACCCGGACAGTAATCCGAACAATGCTCAGGCAGAGCAGAAGTTCAAGGAGATCAATGAGGCGTATAATGTCCTGAGCGATCCTGAGAAGCGGAAACTGTACGATCAGTTCGGCATGGCCGCGTTTGACGAGACCGGGAATCCGGCGTCGCAGGGGGCTTATGGCTCAGATCCGTTCGGCAGCGGCCCATTCTCGGGAAATCCGTATGGATCCGGGCAGACATGGACAGACGGAAATACGACATACCGGACGTACCATTTCAGCGGGGATGATCCGGACCTGAAGGATATCTTTGGCGGACTTTTCGGGGATGGAGTCAGGTTTTCTTCCGGAGATACTGCGGGAGGCGGATTCTCGGGATTCGGAACCGGCGATGGATTCGGAAGCGCAACCGGATTCAAAACAGGCGCGGGATTCGGAAGCGGATCCGGGTTCAGAACAGGCGCAGGTTTCGGAGGAAGAACAGGATACAGGGAACCGGAACGTCTGGATCTTCAGAAAGACCTGCACATCCCGTTTACGACAGCCGTGTTCGGGGGAGAAGTCAAGGTTTCTACGCCGGATGGCAGCGTGATGCTGAAGATCCCGGCGGGATGCCAGTGCGGAAGGAAGTTCCGGCTTGCAGGGAAAGGAAAGAAGAGCTCCGGAGATCCAAAGGTAAGAGGCGATCTGTACGTCGTCATCCAGATTACTGTCCCGAAGGACCTGAGTGCTGCCGAGGTGCGCAAGCTTCGTGAGTATGAGCATCTGAGGCAGGAAAAGAAAAGTGAAAAGGGAAAGGGTAGAAATAAAAACTCCGCAGCATAGCGGAAAAGAGCATTAACTGCACTCCTTTTTACAGACATTCAGTATGGATATAATAAAACAGTCATGTCAGAAAGAACCATCTGGCATGGCTGTTTTTGCTTTATACCGATTATCGGATACTCTCAGAAATCGAACAGATTCAGTCCCGTCCCGTCATCGTATTTCCTGCCGACATGGCCTTCCAGCACGGTCACAGTCAGTTCGCAGGTGCCGGAGATCCGGCATGCTGTCAGGTGGCCCCCGTGAATGTTCATTTCATCATCGCAGAGATTGACGTGGAGATGAAGATATGGCTCACCGTCTTTCTCAGTGATACTCCCGACGATGGAGGACACTTCCTGTTCTCCGAAGTATTCCTTCCCTTCAAACTGATGATCGGCGACTCTGTAGATTCCGATCTTTGCGTAATCCGCAGCACCCAGTCCGCTGACCGATCCAAGCAGGATATGCTCCTTACGGCAGAATTCGGTGAGAGATTCCATAATCTCCTCGCCCCGGTCAATCCTGACAAGGTAGTATTCCCGAAACTTTCTGTATTCCATTATAATGCCCTCCGATAATATCTTTCTCCCAATATCATAGCACAGTCCTGTTACAATTCCTGTTTTCCTCCTGTATAATTATAGAAAAGAGCTTCAGGTTCAGTTCATGGAGATCAGCAATATGAAAGAAAGAGTGGCGGTAGTGACGGGAGGTGCCCACGGGATCGGAGAGGCGATCGTGAAGTCATTCCGGGAGGAAGGCTGCCGGGTGGAAGTGATCGATATCCGACCCGGGGATCATTATGTCGGGGACATTTCCAGAAAAGAGGTTTTGGAAGCCTTTGCCGGTTATGTGATTCGGAAATACGGGAAGATCGATTTTCTGGTAAACAATGCGCTTCCTCAGATGAAGGGGATCTCAGATTGTACTTATGAGGAGTTTCAGAATGCCCTGGCTGTCGGAGTGACCGCGCCGTTTTATCTTTCCAAACTGTTTGCGGAGCATTTTGCACCGGGTGCCGCCATTGTCAATATCTCCTCGTCCCGGGACCGCATGAGCCAGCCCCAGACGGAGAGCTATACAGCGGCTAAGGGCGGGATCGCCGCTCTGACGCATGCCCTGGCGGTCAGTTTTGCAGGAAAAGTCCGGGTCAATTCCATATCTCCCGGCTGGATCGATACGGATGATGCCGTCTATGAAGGTCCGGATGCAATCCAGCAGCCGGCAGGAAGAGTCGGCAACCGGATGGATATCGCCAATATGGTCCTGTATCTGTGCTCGGACAAGGCCGGCTTTATCACCGGGGAGAACATCTGCATCGA
>CADCOU010000286.1 GCA_902803155.1 uncultured Lachnospiraceae bacterium
ACAAGAGTGGATTTACCGCAGCCGGTATGCCCGATGATCCCCACAAATTCACCGCTCGATACCGTAAGACTGATATCATCCAGCGCCTTTTTTTCATAGGATGTCCCGGGGTTATAGATATAGTCCAGATGCTCCACACGGATTACAGGCTGGGCACCGGACGGACTTGTTCCTGATGTTTCGGGCATGAATCCGTCATTCTTCTCCCGTATCCGGGAAGACAGGCCGGGATGCACCGTCTTCCTCAGTTCGTTCAGATCCCTCACCAGCTCCTCTGTCGACAGGACTCCGTCCGGAAGGTCAAGCCCCGCCGTCTTCAGTTCATGCGCGAGCAATGTGACCTGCGGAACATCCAGGCGGTACTTCCTGAGAAGATCCACCTGGGAGAAAACCTGCCTGGGCGTGCCTGTCAGGACGACCCTTCCGTGATCCATCACGATCACCCGGTCCGCATCCACGACTTCTTCCATGTAATGGGTGATCAGGATAACCGTGACGCCCTCCGTCCTGTTCAGTTCCAGAACGGTCCGTATTACTTCCTTCCTTCCGCCCGGATCCAGCATGGCAGTCGGCTCGTCCAGTACGATGCACTTCGGTTTCATCGCGAGCACGCCGGCGATGGCTATGCGCTGCTTCTGACCGCCGGACAGCCGGTTCGGTGACGAGTCACGAAGTTCCCACATCCCGACGGAGCAGAGCGCATTCTCCACCCGCTTCCAGATATCGTCTGTCGGGACTCCCATGTTTTCCGGCCCGAATCCGACGTCCTCCTCCACTACAGAAGCAATGATCTGGTTGTCCGGGTTCTGGAAGACCATGCCGGCGCTCTGGCGGATATCCCAGAGCCTGGATTCGTCTCTTGTGTCATATCCGTTTACAAAGAGCGTCCCTTCCTCCGGGAGCAGCAGTGCATTCAGATGGCGGGCAAGCGTCGATTTTCCGGACCCGTTGTGCCCGAGGATCGCGATAAACTGCCCCTTCTCCACCTCCAGGTCGACTCCGTCCAGAGCCTTCTGGGCATAGTCCGTCTCTCCGTTCTCATCGTAATGCAGATAACGGAAGGAAAGGTCATGTCCCTCTATGATATGGTATACGCTTTTCTCTGCGCTTTTTTTCATCGAGTACCTTTCAGCTGAGTGTCTGCGGCTACCGGAAACGCAACCTGTAATCATGGTCATTCCAAGCCATCCCATCATACACTCTACCGCCTGCCCACGCAAGTACACAGCCGGTGCCGCCCGCATCCGAACCGGCTAACGTACATACGCAGTTCATCGTGGAGAGACGATCTTTGGCGGGTCCGTAAGAACGATCTGCGGCGGCCCCATTTCTTAAGGAGGAAATGAGTCCGCCGCAGTTATAATACATATTTCAAACGAAACAGTTATCCGCAGAAATGTCAGATTTTCCGGACTGACTGCCCTTCCCGCAGCCTGGCCTCGAAGATATGCTTCTTCCTTCCGCCTTTCTCCTGAATCAGTTCGAACAGGATCCGGCTGGTCTCCAGCGCCATCTCCTCCAGCGGCTGTTCAATCGTTGTGATGGACGGCTGATAATAGCGCGCCATGTCCAGACCGTCACACCCAACCACCGAGATATCATCCGGAACTCTCAGGCCGTAATCAAAGATCGCCTTGCAGGCTCCTATGGCAATGGTGTCCGAGATTGCATAGATTGCAGTGAATTCAGTTCCGGACTGAAGGAGCTTCATCGTCTGCTCGTACCCGTTCTTCATCGTGTAGATCGGGCCATTCGCCGGCATATGCACGATCAGGGAATCATCGCAGGGGATCCCGCGCTTTTCCAGTGCTCTCCGGTATCCGTCGAGCCTCAGTTTTCCTATACTGGTATCATGCGCATAGGCTGTTATGATCACGATCCTGCTGTGTCCCATGGAGCACAGGTAGTCCACCATATGATAGCTTTCCGCCTCATCATCAATGGCAACGATCCCATAATTGTCCATATTCTCCGGGATCACTGCGTCCACCGTACAGATCACATACGGAACCTGGATCCTCGCAAGCAGTTCTTCTTTCGGACGGCTGGCACCGCCCATGAATATGATGCCTTTGAGCCTCTTCTCCCTGGCAAGCCTGGCACCAACCTCCAGTTCATTTTCCATCTCATCAACCTGCTGCAGCACAAAGAGATAATCCTTGGCCAGGACATCACTCTGGACCGTCTGGATCATCTCTGCAAACAGCGGATTGCCGACGCCTTTGGTCAGAAGCGCGATCGTGTTGGATTCCACCCTCTTCAGATTCTGGGCACTGTTATTCGGAACATAATTGTGCTCCCGGATCGTATCCATGATCAGCTGCTTTGTCTCCGGATTGATGTCCGGATGGTTGTTGATCGCCCTTGAGACAGTACTTACCCCGACCCCGCACAGCCTGGCAATGTCTTTGATCGTTACCTGTCCCATACCTGTTTCCTTTCCCCGGCAGCTCCCGTTCCCTGCGGAATTATCCGGTCTGTCTTCCGGTTCCTTATTCTTCGCAGCCCGGCAGCCGGCCCGTTATAGCGGTAAGCCTCCGGATCCTGCTGACCAGTTCCTCACTTACCTGGCCTTCTGCCAGTCTCCATGTCCAGTTCTTCCCGAGCGTAGACGGATGGTTGATACGGGCCCTTTCGTCCAGGCACAGATAATCCTGGATCGGGATCACGCAGGTATCCGCCACTGATTCAAAAGCAAGCCGGATAAATGCGCGGTTGCGTTCCTCCGGAGTAGTCTGCCCGGTGAATCCCATATAATCATCTGCCAGCTTCCGGTCTTCCCCGTTCAGTTCCCCGTACCAGGAGCACAGCGTCTGGTTGTCATGCGTCCCTGTATATACCACGCAGTTCGGAGTATACGTGTGCGGCAGGTAGCCGCTGCCCGTATCCCGCGAGTCGAACGCAAACTCTATGACCTTCATGCCGGGAAATCCGGTGTCCTGCACCAGCTTTATCACGGTGTCTGTCAGGAATCCGAGATCTTCCGCTATGATGGCTCCGCTCTGCATGCCCGGGACTTCCTTCAACGCCGTGAACAGCTTCATCCCGGGACCTTTTTCCCAGTGTCCGTATGCGGCAGTCGGATCTCCCGCAGGGATCGAGTAATATTCATCGAATCCGCGGAAATGATCAACGCGTACGACATCATACAGTTTCAGGCAATGTGCGATACGCCTTTTCCACCACGCGTATCCTGTCTTCTCATGATGGTTCCAGTCGTAGAGCGGGTTTCCCCATAACTGCCCGTCTGCGGAAAAAGCGTCTGGCGGGCATCCCGCCACCGAAGACGGCCTGTGATCCTCATTAAACTGGAAAAGTTCATAATCTGCCCAGGCATCGGAACTGTCCGGAGAGACATAGATCGGAATATCGCCGATTATTTTTATGCCCTTCTTATTGGCATATCTCTTCAGTTCCTGCCACTGCTGCATGAACTTGTACTGCAGGAACCGGTAAAACCGTTCTTCCGGCTCCGTCTGTTCCCGGATCTGCGCGATCGCTTCCGGATCATGCATACGGATCGCGTCCGGCCACTCTGTCCAGCTCTTTCCGTCCAGAGAATTCTTTATCCCCATGAACAGTACATAGTCATCCAGCCAGAACGCATTGTCCTTCGCAAATGCCCGGTAGGCTTCTTCCTCTTCAAAATGAGATCTGCTGCATGCCCTGCGCAGGAGCGGGAACCGGTTCTGATACAGTTTCAGATAATCCACACGCTCCGGACAGTCCTGCCCGAAGTCGACTTCCCTGATCTCATTTTTCTCCAGCAGACCTTCCTCCGCCAGCGAATCAAGATCAATAAAGTATGGATTACCCGCGAACGCGGAGAATGCCTGATACGGCGAGTCTCCATAACCGGTCGGTCCCAGCGGGAGTATCTGCCAGTAGGTCTGCCCTGCCCTTTCCAGGAGATCGACAAAGTCCTTCGCGCTCTGCGAAAAGCTTCCGATCCCGTACAGGGAAGGAAGGCTCGAAACCGGTAATAAGATGCCTGCTGCTCTCATCTGCTATTCCTCAGCGATCCATGATCCGGCCCGCACACCTCATTGAAGCCGGATCATGAGATCATTTCTGTCAGTTATCCCTTCACAGCACCTGCAATAACACCCTCGATGATGTATCTCTGGCAGACCAGATACATGATGATGATCGGAATGATGTCGATCATGATACTGGCCATCATGGCGCCCATGTTAACGGTACCATAGCTTCCGCGGAAGTACTGGATCGCCATCGGGATCGTCCTGTATTTCTTTATATCCAGCACCAGCGTCGGGAGCAGATAATCGTTCCAGACCCACATGGTCTCCAGAATCGCCGTCGATATGATCGTCGGCTTCAGGATCGGGATGAGCACGTTGAAATATGTCTGCAGGGGTGAGCAGCCGTCGATCATGGCCGCTTCCTCGATCTCCAGCGGGATGGACTTGACAAATCCCGTAAACATAAAGACCGCAAGTCCGGCGCCGAATCCAAGATAGATGACGCAGATGTTGTACGGTGTGTTCAGTTTCAGGCGGTCAGCGGTCGTTGCCAGGGTAAACATAACCATCTGGAACGGAACGACCATACTGAAAATGCACAGATAATAGAAGATCTTCGCGATCGTACTGTTCACCCGGACCACATACCAGGCCGCCATGGAACAGCACAGCAGGATCAGTAACACCGATGTCACGGAGATCAGCAGCGAGAAGAAGAAGGACTTCAGGAAACTCATTCCCGTGACGCTCTCCACATAGTTCGAAAGTCCGGCAAATGTGGCAGAGGTCGGAAGGTTGAAGACATCCTTTGTGGTGATCGATTTGGTATCCTTCAGCGAATTGAGCAGGATCGTCACGATCGGATAGATCCATACAATGGACAGGAATGTGAAGAATACGGTAAGGAATGCTGTTTTCTTTTTCATTGCTGCACCTCCCTTGAGCTCGTAACGCGAAGCTGCGCAAGAGCGATGATGACAACGATCAGGAAGAAGACCACGGCTTTTGCCTGTCCGATACCTTTCCACTGCGGTCCGCTCCTCGCATAGAACGTATCATAGATGTTCAGTGCAAGCAGCTGGGTCGCCTTCTTCGGATCACCGCCGGTCAGGGACAGGTTCTGGTCGAACATCTTGAAGCCGTTTGTCAGAGTCAGGAATGTGCAGATCGTGACCGACGACATGATCATCGGGATCTTGATCCGGAACAGCGTCTGCAGCCTGTTTGCACCGTCTACCATGGCTGCCTCGATCAGATCGCCCGGGACGTTGCTCAGGCCCGCGATATAGATGATCATCATATATCCGATCTGCTGCCAGCACAGGAGGATGATCATACCCCAGAAGCCGTTCTTCGCGCTCAGAGCCAGAAGCGGCTGTCCCATCGACATCAGGATTCCGTTCAGCAGTGTCTGCCAGATATAGCCGAGGACGATACCGCCGATCAGGTTCGGCATGAAGAAAACCGTCCGGAAAGTGTTCGTTCCTCTGATTCCTTTCGTCAGAGCGAGCGCGATCAGGAAGGCAATCACATTAATGAGAATACTGGAAAGCACTGCAAACAGAACCGTCAGCCAGAAAGCATGCGAAAATGTACTGTCCGCCAGAATCTTCGCATAATTGGAAAAGCCGACAAAGTTTACCTTATTCACCGTAGTGAACTGACAGAATGAAAGATAGATTCCCCAGAGAAAGGGCCACAGAAAGCCGATGCAGAACGCCGCCGCGGTAGGCAGCAGGAAGATCGGCCAGTATTTTTTGATGGTTTTTCCTACCATGCGATTATATCCCTCCGCATTTCCCTGATACTGATAGAAGAAGGGAAGGCAGGACCTGTCCAGCCTTCCCTTTCTGCTGATTACTTATGAATATTCGCCTGATCTCAAATATTCAGTCAGGCTGCCAGAGCCGCTTCAGCTGCCCATCCGTCAACGAATGCGCTGACGACTTCATCCCATTCACCGGTGCCTGCCGCATATGCGGTAAGGGCGGAGCCTACGCCGTTCTTCCATTCCTCAGACGGCATGGTGGTGAAGTTCCATGACACCGGGGTCTTGCCTGCTGCAGTGTATTCGCCATCCTGCTTCACGAACAGGTTCGGGGATTCCTGAGCAGTGGTGAACGGAATTACGAATCCCATGTCATTTGCCAGAGCGGTTGTTCCGGTCTCGGAAGTTACACACCAGTTGATGAAATCAAGCGTTGCCTGGATGTCTTCCTCGGATGCGCTGTTGTTGACACACCAGTAGTTCTCGGTTCCGGTGCAGAGTCCCTGATTCTCGTCGTCTACGCCAAAGTAGATCGGGATCATTGCCAGCTCGTCATCAGAATAGGTCTCGCTCAGTGAAGAGTATTCCCAGGAACCGTTCTGATAGAAGACTGCCTTGCCGTCAACGAACTCGGCACGGGAGTCATCCATCGTCTTGGCGGAGAGCTCTGCTCCGTCACAGGTGGAATCGGTGATGTAGAGGTCAAACATTGCCTTGTAGTTGTCAAGGAAGCTGCCCTTGATCGCATCGGTGTTGTCAATTCCGTCTGCCTGATACTCATAGTAGATCGGAAGGTTTGCCAGATGGGTCTTGAATCTCCAGTCAGAGGAGCCGTCCATGCCTGCGCAGGTGAAAGCACCGTCTACACCGATCTCATCTTTTCTTGCCTGGATGTCATCCGCGATCTCCTTCAGAGCATCGAAGCCGGTGATATCTTCCAGAGTGTAGCCTGCCTTCTCCAGCAGAGCCTTGTTAACGATGATGCCATAGGACTCGATGACATAGGCAATACCTGCCACCGCGTCGCCATCCTTCAGCTCAAACGCATCGGATGTCAGATTGCCGGCGATCTCGCTGCCTGCCAGATCGTAGCAGTAATCCTTCCAGTTTGCCAGTCCGACCGGTCCGTTTACCTGGAACAGGGTCGGGGCATCCGACTTGCCCATCTCGGACATCAGGGTGGTCTCATATTCACCGGAAGCCGCCGTAACGACACTTACCGGAACACCTGTCTCTTCGGTGTATGCCTTCGCCAGATTCTGCCACGCTTCATCTGCTTCCGGCTTGAAATTCAGGTAATAAACCTGGCCCGCGGCTTCGTCCGCGGAAACGGTAGCTGCCGTACCGGCAAGCATGGAGATTGCCATAGCGGCACTGATAAGAACACTGATCGCCTTCTTCATCTTGTAAACCCTCTTTTCTTTCTTAAATGCTGTGTTGTATTGCTCAAAACAACTGTGACCAGGCGTCCTGCCTGTTTCGGAACCGTTCTCGGTAATGTTCCCGGTAACGTTTCCAACGATACCTGAACTATATCATCGGAAACGTTACCGGTCAAGACGGTTTTCTGTTTTCGGACGCTTTTCGTCTGGTATTCACAATTCTCTTTCCGACTTTTTGTGTATAATGCATAATCGTTTAATGTGAAACGCCTGCTGCCGGCAGGCAATGCCTCAGCAAGAATACCGATGACGTTCCGGATTCTGCCATCGGATAGAAAATGACTGACCCGGTGCCTTTATGCACAGTGTCAAATCTGCTGCAGCTGTGGTATAGTAGGAGTGCTCCATTGATGGGCAGAAGACTGATTTCAGAAAGGAATGAAAGAATATGGCACAGAATCCTGTTATTACGATCACTATGGAAAACGGCGGCGTGATCAAAGCCGAGCTTTATCCCGAATATGCTCCCAATACAGTCAACAATTTTATCGCCCTTGCAGGTTCCGGGTTTTACGACGGACTGATCTTCCACCGGGTCATCCCGGGCTTCATGATTCAGGGCGGCGATCCGGAAGGTTCCGGTATGGGCGGTCCGGGTTATTCGATCCGCGGAGAGTTCCGCCGCAACGGATTTAAGGCAAACACGCTGAAGCATACTGCAGGCGTCCTGTCCATGGCGCGCGCGATGAACCCGAATTCCGCCGGTTCCCAGTTCTTCATCATGCATAAGGACGCACCGCATCTGGACGGCGACTACGCGGCATTCGGCAAGGTAACGGAAGGAATGGATGTGGTCGATCAGATCGCCATGACGGAGACCGACTATTCAGACCGTCCGATGGAAGACCAGAAGATCCTGACCATGACCGTCGAAACCTTCGAAACAGAGTATCCGGCTCCGGAGAAAGTGTAAAAAGTATAATTTGAAGCAGAACCTGCATCAATTTCCGGAATGCAGAAAACGGGCTGACCATCCTGAGGATGATCAACCCGTTTTAATTTCTGTATAACGTCCACAGCCTTCCCTCCGACTGTTGGAATCCCAGTTTCCGTGCAAGCCGGGCAGAGGCTGTGTTGGACGGTTCGATCTCCACGCTGACCTCATCGATCTTGAGCCTCCGGAACGCATAGTCCAGGATGGCGGTGCATGCTTCGTACGCATAGCCCTTTCTCCGGTATGCCGGATCGATCAGGTATCCCAGTTCGATCCTCCCGAGCGGGCTGTTGTCATCCGCAACCGGCTGCAGGCCGCACCTTCCGATGATGGCAGCCTCTCTGGCTTCTCCTTCATGAAGGGACGGATTCCCTTTCAGACATACCGTCCACAGGCCGAAGCCGAATACAGGATATACGGTATGGATGTAGGCGAGATACTTTTCCAGCTCTTCATCCTCGTCTTCCGATATCCGGTCTCTCGTTTCATCTTCCGACGCAGACAGCATGATACAGTAAATCCGGGAGAAGTCCCTTCCAGAACTCTCCCGGATGATCAGTCTGTCTGTCTCTGCGATGATCAAACCAGCTCCAGCACGACTTCCATCGCGCCGTCACCACGTCTCTGGCCGATCTTGATGATGCGTGTGTAACCGCCGTTGCGGTTTGCATACTTCGGAGCGATCTCGTCAAAGAGCTTGGCCGGAATGTCAACTGACTTGGTATTTCTCTTGCGTCCTGCTGCGTCTGCCGGGACCTCGGTCACCGGATAGAGCATCTTCAGCATCTGACGTCTTGCATGAAGCCTTGCCGGATTATCCTTCCTGATCTCCTTCTCGACTTCGTCATAGACAGTCTTCTTCTTTCCGTCGACGACTTCCTTGACTCTCTTGCCGTCCTTATCCTTGCGCGGAACCTTAGCCATGACCTTGACAGTCTGATAATCATCTCTTTCCTTCACTGCGAGTGCAATCAGACCTTCAACGATCTTCTGGGTCTCCTTCGCCTTTGCTTCCGTGGTAACGATCTTTCCATGGTAAAGCAGTGCTGTGACCTGGCTTCTGAGAAGAGCTTTTCTCTGGGAGGCGGTTCTGCTTAACTTTCTGTAACCTGACATTATAATATCCTCCATTCGTGCAGCGCGGGCGCGCATTCTTCGGTCTTACCGCCCGTGTGCGTTATTGTTTCAACGGTTTCTTATGCGTCTTCTCCTGTACGCAGTCCCAGTCCCAGCTCCTGGAGCTTGGCAAGGACTTCCTCAAGAGACTTTCTGCCAAGGTTGCGGACCTTCATCATATCGTCCGGAGTCTTGTTGCAGAGCTCGCCGACGGTGTTGATGCCCGCCCTCTTCAGGCAGTTGTAGGACCGGACAGAGAGTTCCAGCTCGTCGATCGTCATCTCGAGACGGCCTCCGTCGGTCTCGCTCTCAGCCTGTGTCAGAACCGGCTGAAGCGGCTTGTCGGACAGGTCGATGAATAGTTTCAGATGATCGCTCAGGACCTTGGCTGCCATGCTGACCGCCATATCCGGAGTGAGCGTTCCGTTCGTCCACACATCAAGTGTAAGCTTGTCG
>CADCOU010000287.1 GCA_902803155.1 uncultured Lachnospiraceae bacterium
ATGATCGCGCCGATTCCGCAGTTATCATGTTCAAAAGACGGGTCATACAGACCTTCTCTGTATATTCTTTCCATACGGACTGACATGAATGCTCCCCCCTTTCCTGATCACTCCCACTCCACGGTTGCCGGTGGTTTTGAAGAGATATCGTAGACTACCCTTGATACTCCGGAGATCTCATTGGTGATCCTGCTGCTCGCCTTTTCCAGTACCTCATAAGGTATCCGTGTCCACTGCGCTGTCATGAAATCATCCGTAGAGACTGCCCTCAGAGCAACCGTATAGCCATAGGTACGCGAATCCCCCATCACGCCGACGCTGCGGGAATCCGTGAGGACCGCGAAATACTGATCCGGCATCTGCTGAGGTTCTCCGCTCAGTACCTCTTCCCTGAAAATGGCGTCTGCGTCTTTCAGGATCCTGAGTTTTTCTCCGGTTATCTCCCCGAGGATCCGCACCGCCAGGCCGGGCCCCGGGAAAGGCTGACGGAAGACCAGCTCCTTTGGGATCCCCAGCAGGATTCCCAGGCTACGGACCTCATCCTTGAACAGGTCCCGGAGCGGTTCCACGATCTGGTCAAAGGTCATGCTCTCGGGAAGCCCTCCCACATTGTGATGGCTCTTGATCACGGCCGAATCCCCTTTCCCGCTTTCAATCACGTCAGGATAGATCGTTCCCTGAGCCAGGACATCAATATGTCCCAGTTTCTCCGCCTCTTCTTCAAAAACACGGATAAACTCTTCTCCTATGATCCTTCGTTTCCTCTCCGGGTCATTTACCCCGGACAGTCTTTTCAGAAATCTCTCACGGGCATCCGCGCAGATCAGGTTCAGCCCCAGTTCATCCCGGAAAGTACGGACGACCGATTCCGCCTCATTCTTCCGCAGAAGACCGTGGTCAACGAATACACAGACCAGATCGTCGCCTATCGCTTCCTTGAGGAGCATGGCGGTCACCGAGGAATCGACTCCGCCGGACAGGGCCAGCAGTACTCTTTTTCCTTTAAGCTGATCGCGGCAGCCGGATATCATGGTCTGCGCGTAATCTTCCACCTTCCAGTCCCCGCGGCACGAGCAGATCCGGAACAGGAAATTGCGCAGGATCTGCCTGCCGTATTCCGTGTGCGTCACCTCGGGATGAAACTGCACACCGTACAGTTTCCTGATATCATCTGCCATCGCGGCAGACGGACAGTTCTGCGTTTCCGCGATCGTCCGGAATCCCTTCGGGACCCTGCTGACAGAGTCCCTGTGACTCATCCAGCAGACGCTCTCTTCCGGAACGTCCTGAAAGAGTATATGCTCCGATGCATGCAGGATCACTTTGCCGTATTCCCCTGCATCTCCCGCACCGGACACCTCCCCTCCTGCCATGTAAGACAGAAGCTGATCTCCATAGCATATTCCGAGGACCGGGATTCCCAGATCCAGTATCGCCGGATCATAATGAGGCGACCCGGGGGCATAGACGCTGTTCGGTCCTCCGGTGAATATGATCCCGCTGTAGGAAGCTTCTCTGATCTGCTGCGGACTGATCCGGTCATACGGAATAATCTCAGCATATACCTGCTGCTCACGAACCCTTCGTGCGATCAGCTGATCGTACTGTCCGCCAAAATCCAGAACCAGAATCCTGTCCATGATGCCCCCGATCCGCCAGGTGAAAGAATTCTCCCACTCCTTCAGCAAATAAAAAAGGCGCATCGGGCCAGATGACCCAAAGCGCCATTGCTTTTGTCGAGTTGATGTTACATCAACCCGGCAGAAAAGTCAACATTGCTGACAGGTGACCGCCGGGTACGGCGTTTCAGAGTATCACTGCCAGCTGCCCGCAGGTAAGATCATTGTAAACCATGCAGCCCTTATCACTCACATCGCAGATCCGAACCACGGGTTCCATCTCTTTCCGGTCCGGACATAATTCCTCAAGCAGATTCGGAAACTGCAGGAGTCTCTCCGGATGGTATTGTTTTGTATGCTCGTTTTCAAATACAGCCGTATACAGGATGCCTGCCTCCACCAGATCCTGAAAGATATGACTCCCGTAGGACAGCTCCGGATCATATCCCGCACGTGATTCGGCGACCTCGCATATGACCTCGAATTCACTGATATCGGAAAACGCGGTGGGGACTCCCAGCTCCGGGGAGGATGTGCCGATCCGTCCCGGAGTGATCAGCATCATATGCTTACCCTGACTTCGGTACTTCCAGTTGATGCTGCTCACCACCCCGGCTATGCGGTCTTTCTCTTTATACGGCAGGTTATAGTATGCTACCGGATCGACATATACGATCACATCCAGTTTTGTTTCCAGCGACAGTCCCATCGAAGAGTGTTCGGAGAAAAGTAATACCTTGTCTTCCGGCAGATTATCCGGGATATGTACCGGTTTCTGATCCCTGCATACCTGCAGCGGGCGGCACTGGAGCAGGTTGACCATATATTCTCCCGATTCAGAGAGGTTCAGCGTGAACTCTATGTCCACCGGCTGCCCGTATTCTTCCTGGATGAAATGCATCATCTCCCGGATCCTGCCCATCATATCCTGATTGCAGACAAGTCCCCTGCAGGAAATGAATTCTACGTCCCGCTTTATGCCCCGTTCACGGAAACGTCTCTCCGCTTCATGGTCATGTTCCAGGACCGCATTCCTGAGATAACGCGGCAGGCCGGGCAGTATCTGTTCGAGGGACAGCTGTTCCAGGCATTTCGTTTCTTTGTTTACTGCCTCCAGCTTCCGCTGGCAGAACCTGTGCCTCTCGGCTGCTGTCCCGGCGACCGATGCCTCCGGGCTGTCGAGGTTCACCAGCCGGGGGTAGGAGCCTTCCGTCCTGTCCACTGCACTGGTCCCGAGTCCCATGACCAGACGGAGCATCCCCGCTGCCGGATCCATGCTCTCCTGCGTGCGGTACGGGCTGTAGGAGTATCCCACGCCCGCGGCGCAGGGCATATAATACCGGTCGTAATGCGAGCCCGAAACTCTCTGGACCAGCAGCGCCATCTGCTCATCCCGCTCCGCCAGCCCGCGGCGGCTGCGGTAGTCAAGGGCGGACAGGCTCATTGTGCTGGCGTAGACCCTGCGGATCGCATTTTCAAACTCTTCCAGGCGCTCCTCCATCGTTCCGGTATTCGCACAGAAGACGGATTCATATTTCCCGGCAAATGCGTTGCCGAACCCGTCCTCCAGGATACTGCTGGATCGTACGATGATCGGATCCTGTCCGTAATAGTCCAGGATGAAACAGAACTTCTCCTCCATCTCACGTGAGAACTTCCCTTCCAGAAAGCTTTTCGCGAACAGGTCTGCCAGGGAAAAGTATTCCTCGTCAGTGCGCTGGCGGATCCTGAGATCCCAGAGGTCGTTGTCCACAATATAGGTATAATAGACATCCGACCCTATGAACCAGGAATCGTGCGGCTCCAGCAGGGCAAACAGATCCGGACGGGCATTGCTGAGCATCTTCCTTGCAAGGAGCATGCCGCATGCTTTTCCTCCGATCATGCCGGTGCCGATCATGTGGTCGCGCACAAAGAAATAATCCTCCGGCCGGAAATGTTTCCGGATCATCTCCCGCATCCTGTCGTCGCGCGTCATCATGATGTTGCACATCCTGACGCATGCGTCTGCCACATCCATCCCGCTTTCATGCATCAGCCGGGTCAGATGGAAGAACCGGTCCCATGCGTCCGTATTCTGCTCGTCGCCCGGCCTCTGGTAACGGTTCATCACCGTATAGAACCTGCTCGCCTGGATCCCGTCCAGGAGCGGTTCCATCTCGCCTGTCTCCCGCCGGTACAGATGCGGCATAAACATGGTGCCGGAATTCCGCCTCCAGACTTTCTCCGGCCGGACGTATACGGTCGTTCCTTCCGTATACACATCCAGAAACAGCTGGGTGGTGTCCTGGATCTTCGCGATCGCCTGCAGGGAATGCCTGCCCCGGATCAGTGGAAAGAATGCGACCGTATCCAGCACGAACAGGAACGGGCAGGTCACCCGGAAGAAATTGCCCATCATCAGGTCGGTCGCCCAGGCGGTCTGCAGCTCCGAGAGACAGTCGAATACATAGAACGCGTCCCTGCCCGCCTCCTCGATCAGGTTGTGGATCGCCACCGTAAAGGTCTCAAACCGGTGCGACAGTTCGATCCGGACCGTACGGATCTCCGGCCGTCCTTCCGTAAGTGGCGGATGGCTCGCAAACCGGACATAGATGATCTTCCGTCCGTCCCGGATCGCCTGTTCCAGATACGGATCCAGGAAGATGCGGAATTCGTCCAGGTTCGATACCCTCCAGACCACATTGTCTCCCAGCCGGATATTGTCAAGAACCCTGTCCATTGCCGGTATCCCGGACTCGATACGGTCAAATGCAGCCATACTGGTCCCTCCTTCTTTCTGATCAGTTCCGTTTCGACAGGAATACCCCCGCCCGTTCAGGCGGGGGAGGGTAACAGACCCTTTTTTACTCTACATCCTGCAGCGCCGCGTAATCTTCTTCCCCGGTCCGGATCTTGACCACCCTGCTGACCGGATACACAAAGATCTTTCCGTCGCCGATATGTCCTGTGTACAGTGTCTTCTTTGCCGCAGCGATCACATCATCCACCGGGATTGCACTGACGACGACCTCCAGTTTCACCTTGGGCAGCAGCGTCGCGTCGATCTCGACTCCGCGGTACCTTTCGCCGGCTCCCTTCTCGATCCCGCAGCCCATGACCTGTGTTACCGTCATTCCGGTAACGCCCAGCTCATTCATCGCTCTCTTCAGCGCGTCATACCTGGAAAGCTTCGCGATGATGACCACTTTCGACATCCCCGTATTCACTTCCGGAACAGCAGGAGCGTCGGCCCTGACCACCTGAACCGCGGCATTTCTCTTCGCCTCAGATGCTTCTTCGTAGCTGTCCGCCCCAAGGTTTGTGTTCTCATTGACGCTCATGGTCATGGTGTTGGAGATATCCATGATCGAGAAGCCGGCATAGGCAGACGGCAGGCCGTGTTCCGTCGTATCCAGGCCCATCAGCTCCTCTTCTTCGGAAACCCTCAGGCCGACCGTTTTCCGGATAATGGTAAAAGCGATAAAGATCGTGACGACTGTCCAGGCTGCCGTTATGAACATTCCGCCGAACTGCTTTCCCAGCTGTGTGAATCCGCCTCCGTAGAACAGTCCTTCGCGGATTCCGGCAGATGCAAATCCGGGAGCTGCTGAGGTCGCAAAGAGGCCTACTGCTATCGTCCCCCAGATGCCGTTGAGCATGTGGACCGCCACTGCGCCGACCGGATCGTCAACATGCGTGACATTGTCATTGAACCATACTCCGAACACCACAAGCAGTCCCGATACCGCACCGATGACGGCTGCGCCTGCACAGTCCGCAACATC
>CADCOU010000288.1 GCA_902803155.1 uncultured Lachnospiraceae bacterium
CTGCTTGATAAAGCCAGAGACGGAATCTCCGGTAAAACTGGCACTATGATACATACATAAGATGATGTCCGGGAAGCGCAGACTGCAAAGCAACGAAGCGGTCCGTACATCATGATAAGAACAGTAAGGAATCAGGAAAGGAGAAACCGTCGTGGTAAAGATTGATTTAACCGTTAACAAAGAGGCACTGCAGCACAATATCAGAAAGGCAAAAGAGAACAAGATCCTCATTCCGACCATCGATCAGATGATGCATCCGGAGCATACCCCGGAGAAGGTCGTGGAAGGTCTGAAGACGACCGGGCTGTGGGACATCAACCCATTGAACCTCTTCCGCATTACCTGGAAGAATGAAGCGAAGGAATCAGGCGGACTTTATAATAAGCTCCCGAACTATATCGAGATCCCGAGCGCTGTCTCCGGCGTTCCCTGCCGCATTCTTGCCATGGTCGGAAAGTGGTTCCCGACCGGCTGCCATAAGGTCGGCGCTTCCTTCGGATGCCTTGCCCCCAGACTTGTGACCGGACAGTTTGACGTCGATTATCACAAGGCCGTATGGCCGTCCACCGGCAACTACTGCAGAGGCGGCGCGTTCAACTCCGCGCTTCTCGGCGCGAGAGGCGTTGCGATCCTTCCTGCAGAGATGAGCCAGGAGCGTTTCGACTGGCTGCATGAGATCGGAGCTGAAGTCTTCGCGACTCCCGGATGTGAGAGCAATGTCAAGGAGATCTTTGATAAGACCAATGAACTGAAGCAGGATCCCGTATACATGATCTTCAATCAGTTTGCAGAGATGGGAAATCCGCTGTGGCACTACAATGTTACGGGCAATGCGCTTGCTGAAGTATTCGAAGACGCGAAGAGAGACGGCGACCGTTTCGCTGGAGCCTGCTTTACTTCCGGCTCAGCGGGAACCATGTCTACCGGCGACCGCCTGAAAGAACTGTATCCGAACCTGAAGCTTGCAGTAGGTGAAGCACTGCAGTGCCCGACGCTTCTGAACAACGGATTCGGCGGACACCGTATCGAAGGTATCGGCGACAAGCATGTACCGTGGATCCATAACGTAAAGAATACCGACATGGTTATCGACATCGATGATGAAGATTCCCAGAGACTGCTCCGCCTGTTCAATACACCGGAAGGACAGGCATACCTGAAGAACGAGCTGAAGCTCGATCCGGAACTGGTTGAGAAGCTGACCTGGCTCGGAATCAGCGGCATCGCCAATGTCCTGTGCTGCATCAAGATGGCGAAGTACTATGAGTTCACAGAGCATGACGTGATCGGTACCGTGCTTACCGACTCTGCAGTCATGTATCAGAGCCGTATCGACGAGCTGAACGATATGTATGGCGCATACAGCGAGAAGGATGCGGAACTGGATCACAACATCCATATGCTGAACCTCAGGATCGACAATATGGAAGAGCTCACCTATGCGACCCGCAAGAGGATCCACAACCTGAAGTACTACACATGGGTTGAACAACAGGGTATGGAGATCGAGGATCTGAACGCCCTCTGGTATGATACGGAAGGAACCTGGGATACCATTCATCATCAGGCGAAGGAACTGGATGAACTCATCAACGCATTCAACGAGGAGTCAGGTGTCCTTGAGATGCTTTAATAACAGGAGGAGGTAATAAAATGCTTGAAAACAGGATCTACAATTTTTCCGCCGGTCCGTCCATGCTTCCGGAATCTGTACTTCTGAGAGCGCAGAAGGAGATGCTGAACTATGAAGGGTCAGGAATGTCAGTCATGGAGATGAGCCACCGCTCAAAAGTCTATGACAAGATTATCAGCGACACACAGGCCAATCTCCGCAAGGTCATGGGCATCCCGGACAATTACAAGGTTCTGTTCCTGCAGGGCGGCGCGACCGGCATGTTCGCGGCGATACCGCTGAACCTGGCAAAGACCGGATCCGCTGACTACATCGTTACCGGAAACTTCTCCGGCGGTGCTTACAAGGAAGCCAAGAAGTATATCAGCGACGCGAGATGCGCAGGTTCCACCGAATCGGAAAACTTCACAAGAATTCCGAAACAGGAAGAACTGACGCTGAATCCGGATGCGGATTATGTGCATATCTGTGAGAACAACACCATCTTCGGATCGAAGTGGCACTGGCTGCCGGAGACAGGCAATGTTCCGCTGGTGGCGGATCTGTCTTCCTGCATCCTGTCCGAACCGGTCGATGTCTCCAAATATGCTGTAATCTACGGCGGCGCGCAGAAGAACATGGCTCCTGCAGGCTTTGCAGTTGTGATCGTGCGTGATGACCTGCTTGGACACAAGAGCGACCTGTGCCCGAAGATCTGGGACTTCACCACGCAGGCTGACAAGGATTCCATGATCAATACTCCGCCTACCTATTCGATCTATATCTGCAACCTGGTGCTTGACTGGATCATGAATGAAGTCGGCGGTCTGGAGAACATGAAGAAGCGCAACATGGAGAAGGCATCCATGCTGTATGATTATCTGGATTCGACAGATTTCTATAAGGCTGCGGTTCAGAAAGACAGCCGCTCCATGATGAATGTCACGTTCCGTACCGGTGATGACGAACTGGACAAGAAGTTCGTTGCAGCTTCCGTCGAGCACGGATTCACGAACCTGAAGGGGCATCGTATCGTCGGCGGAATGAGAGCTTCCATCTACAACGCCATGCCGAAGGAAGGCGTGGAAGCGCTGATTGACTTCATGAAGGAATTCGAAAGGGCAAACAGATAAAAGGGAGGAGAATAAAAAATGGTGCGTGTATTGGCTTCCGATGGTATGGATAAGGCTGCGGTAAAGGCTCTGGAAGATGCCGGGTATGAAGTAGTACAGCAGTTCTATGATGCGGAAGAACTGAAGGAAAAGGTCAAAGAGTTTGATGTCCTTGTCGTAAGGTCTGCCACTAAGGTCAGAGAACCGGTCATTGATGCAGCGGCGGAAGCCGGCAGGCTGAAACTCATCATCCGCGGCGGCGTCGGGATGGATAATATCGATGTGCAGTATGCAAGGGATAAAGGGATCACTGTCACCAATACCCCGGCAGCGTCAAGCGCATCGGTTGCGGAGCTTGCGATCGCGCATATGTTCGCGCTTTCCCGTTTCCTGTACATCTCAAATGTGACGATGAGAGAGGGAAAATGGGAGAAGAAGGCATACAAAGGTGTTGAGCTTGCCGGAAAGACGCTCGGCGTCATCGGCATCGGCAGGATCGGAAGAGAAGTCGCCAAACGTGCGGACGCGCTCGGAATGAAAGTCATCTACAACGACATATTCGGAGCTATGGAAGGCCTTCCGTATGAGTTCACGGATCTGGATACACTCCTGAAAGAATCCGATTACGTCACGCTCCATGTCCCGGCACCGGCAGACGGCAGCGCTCTTCTGGACGCGGAAAAGATCGCGGAGATGAAGGACGGCGCTTATCTGATCAATGCAGCAAGAGGTGCGCTGGTTGATTCGGCCGCACTGTGCGATGCGCTTGATTCCGGAAAACTGGCAGGAGCCGCAGTGGATGTATTCAATGAGGAACCCTGCAAAGACGAGAGACTTCTTCATCATCCGAAGATCTCCATGACGCCGCATATCGGTGCTTCCACGAAAGAGGCGCAGAAGAGGATCGGCGAGGAAACCGTAGAGATCATCCGCAAGATGTTCGGTTGATTTAATGTGATTATCGGCAGGCATTTCATACAGGAATGCCTGCCGATTACGAAGTAAAAAGGAGTCAGATCCATGTCATACAGCTGGAAAGAACTGGGACTTAAGATCCCGAATATCATGCTGCCAAAGGAAGGCACAGATTATGAGAAATGGTCGATCGTAGCCTGCGACCAGTACACATCCGATCCGGAATACTGGAAGAAAGCGGATGAACTGGTCGGAGACTCCCCATCCACACTGAGGCTGATGCTCCCGGAATACTATCTGGGCAAACCGGACGAAGAGGAACGCATCCAGAAGATCCGCAATGCGATGAAGGAATATGTGGAGCAGGGGATCCTGAACACGCTCCCTGCAGGATGTATCGTCGTCAGAAGAAGCGCCGAGGGAAGAAGCAGACTCGGTCTGGTCATCAGCGTAGACCTTGATGCATTTGATTATAACGCAGGCGCCTCTTCTCTGATCCGTTCAACGGAGAAGACCATTGTGGAGCGCATCCCTCCGAGACTGAAGATCAGAAAAGGAGCTCCCATGGAACTTCCGCACATCCTGATCCTCATCGATGATCCGGACCGGAGCTTTATCGAACCGCTTGAGAAAGCGGAAGGCGCAAAAGTAGTCTATGATACGGACCTGATGCTCGGCGGCGGACATATCACCGGAACCTTCGTGCCGGAAGAAAGTATGGAAGGCGCGCGTGAGGCAATGTCTGCGCTGTTCGACAAAGCCGAAGAACATTACGGAAAAGGCAGGGCCATGCTCATGGCAATGGGCGACGGGAACCATTCCCTTGCCACTGCAAAGGCGAGCTGGGAAGAGATCAAGAAGAGTCTGTCGGAAGAAGAGCGGGAAGACCATCCTGCAAGGTATGCTCTCTGCGAACTGGAAAATGTCCATGACGAAGGCATCGTCTTCGAACCGATCCACCGTGTGATGTTCGGGGAAGGCAAAGCAGACGGCTTGCAGATCCTGAAAGAAACTGTGGAGCTTCTGAACGGACAGAACGGAGCTGCAAGTCTTGCGGCTAAGGGAACAGCTGCAGCCGAAAATCAGTATGCGATCCCGGTCATAGCGGGAGGCGAAGAATCGGTGATCCTGATCGATCAGCCTTCTTCCGGGCTTGAAGTAGGCGCGCTTCAGAATGCACTGGATGTCCTGGTCACTGAAAAAGGGTATAAGATAGACTATATCCACGGAGAAGATGCTGTCAGGGCGCTTGCGGCTGATGCCGGCAATGCAGGATTCCTTCTGCCCCCGATGGACAAGTTCCGTCTGTTCCCTGCAGTAGCGTCTGACGGGGCTCTGCCGAGAAAGACGTTCTCCATGGGAGAAGCCGTTGAAAAAAGATACTACATAGAGGCGAAAAGCCTTATCTGACGGAGAATCAACATGAAAAGTATACATCTGCAGTATGAGCCCAACCATCTTCCGAAAACGGATGACCCGTATCTGCATCTGATGTCAAAGGAAGAAGTGACCATTGCGCGTAATTTCCACCGGACATTTCCGCAGTATAAGGAAACGCCGCTTCAGGATCTGAAGAAAATGGCGGAATATCTGGGAGTCGGAAGGATCTGCGTCAAGGACGAATCCTGGCGCTACGGTCTGAATTCCTTCAAGGTACTCGGCGGAGCGTACTCCATAGCGAAGTATCTAGCGAAGGAGATGGGACGTGATATCCGCGACCTGTCATATGATGTTCTGAAGTCAGAGGAGTTCCGCAAAGAACTCGGAAGCGCGACATTCATCTCCGCGACGGACGGCAATCACGGCCGCGGAGTCGCATGGACTGCCAGGGAACTGGGTCAGAGATGCATTATCCTCATGCCGAAAGGAACCAGTCAGTCCAGGTTTGATAATATCAAAGCGCTCGGCGCGGAGGTGACCATTGAGGACCTGAACTACGACGACTGTGTCCGTAAGGCGTCCACTCTGGCGGATCAGTATGAGCACGGCGTGATCGTGCAGGATACATCCTGGGAAGGCTATGAGGATATTCCGCTCTGGATCATGCAGGGATATGCAGTCATGGCAGACGAGGCTGCCGAACAGATGCAGGAGCGTCCGACCCATGTTTTCGTTCAGGCAGGCGTCGGTGCAATGGCAGGATCGGCAGTCGGTTACTTCGCATCGCTCTATCCGGATAATCCGCCGAAGATGATCGTGGTCGAGCCAAACAAGGCAGACTGCATGTTCCGCGGCGCGAAGAGAGGAGACGGTGAGAAGGTTATCGTCACGGGTGAGATGGATTCCATCATGGCAGGACTTGCCTGCGGCGAGCCATGCGATCTCGGATGGGATCTCTTCAAAAACCATGCGACCGGTTTCGTATCGGCCGACGATCTGATGACCTGCCGCGGCATGCGCATGCTTGCCGCAAACTTCAAGGAAGACCCGCATGTGATCTCAGGAGAGTCCGGAGCATCCACTTTCGGTGCGTTTGCATCGATCATGCTCGAGGATGAACTGAAAGATGTCAGGGAAGAACTCGGATTCGGACCGGATTCCAAAGTCCTGTTCTTCTCCACGGAAGGCGACACGGATCCGGTCCGCTGGAAAAATATTATCTGGGAAGGCGTTGACTATCGCTGATCAGGGAGAAAATGGACAGAATCAGGCTGGTACCGGTACAGGACCTGTGTTCTCCGGAATTACAGTTATACGCAGAACGAAAAGAGGTTCAGCTGAAACGGTTCTATGAGCCGGAGGCAGGCCTTTTCATTGCAGAGTCGAAGCAGGTGATCCTGCGGGCTCTGGACGCGGGATATGTACCGGTTTCTTTTCTCATTCAAAAGCAGTATGCAGAAGAGATGGAGGAGATCCTGCAGCACGTGAAAGTGCTGCAGGAATCTTCTCCTCCTTTTGCTGTCTACACGGCATCGCTTGATGTTATGAAAGAGATCACCGGCTATAACCTGACATACGGCTTTCTCAGCCTGATGCGGCGTAGGAGCCTTCCGCCGCCTGAGAGTATTCTGAAGAACGCAAAGCGCATCGCCATACTGGAGAGAGTCACCAATCCAACCAATATCGGCGCGATCTTCCGTTCTGCCGCGGCGCTCGGCATGGATGGCATACTCCTGACATCTGACTGCTCTGATCCGCTGTACCGGAGGACCATCCGTGTCAGTCTCGGAACTGTTTTCCAGATACCGTGGACGATCCTGCCTGCACAGCACAAGATCCTGCCGGGCTGTCAGAAACCGGATAAGGAACATCCCTGGACAGATACATATCTTTATCCGCCTTATTGGCCCGGATATGGCATGGAAGCTCTCCATGATCACGGTTTCACGGCAGTTTCCATGGCTCTTACTGATATGGCTGTACCCATCGATTCGGTTTTGTTTAAAGATATGGACAAGCTCGCTCTGATCCTCGGAAATGAAGCATACGGAGTCTCTGAAGAAACACTTTTACTGAGTGATCATCAGGCAGTGATCCCCATGTCGAACGGAGTGGATTCCCTGAACGTTGCCGCTGCCAGCGCGGTTGCTTTCTGGCAATTGCGGTTGACACAACCGCATGGAGCGTTGTAGAATCACGAATGGCTGTGAACGTGTGTAAGTAGTCGGAAGAAGCCCTTTTCAGAGAGCTGTTCCATGGCTGTAAGAACGGCAGAAGTTCTTCCTGATGAATTTCAGCACCGGAGCCTTTCGTGAAAACATCTAAGATGAATAAGCGGATGCAGACTGCCGGCATACAGGCAGGCCGAGTGCGGTGATCGTCCAGGACGATACCGAAGTTGGGTGGTACCGCGGATCTGTAAGACCAGACCCGTCCCATGGAAACATTGGGACGGGTCTTCATCATTTATAAAAAGGAGATACCATGGCAAATCTGGATGAACTCAGAGGAAGAATCAACGCCGTACGGGATGCGATCCGCAGCGAGTCTGCCGGCATGACCGATTCAAAGATGGTCTA
>CADCOU010000289.1 GCA_902803155.1 uncultured Lachnospiraceae bacterium
GCCTGCCGTTTCCAGGTGGATCGCCCGGACGCAGGGATACGCGTCGCTGTAAGCGCGGCAAATCTCCCAGGAACCGTCCGATGAGCCGTTCTCCACAAGAATGACCTCGTCTTCCCCGCTCAGCCCCTGAAGCGCGGATCCCACGCACTCTTTCAGATAGTCCTGGCTGTTATGAACCGGTATTATGACTGAAAGACTCATTTTACACCTTTCCGAGAGCGGCACTTTCTTTTTTGAAGAGGTCCTCGTACTGGTTAACGATGGACTCCCATCGGTAGGCGTCTTTGATCCTTTTTTTTGCAGAAAGGCCGTAAGCGTCGATCTCTGCCGCGCTCATCCGGTCCGCTGTTTCAATCAGCCCTGAAAGGGATCCCGGCTCGCACGTCCAGTAAAGAGCCGCGTCCTCGCCGACTTCCCGATTGAAATCGACGTCCAGCAGGAGATTGAGCTTCGTACTTCCCAACGCTTCCAAAAGGCTTGGATTGGTTCCGCCGACAGAATGACCGTGCAAGTAGGCGAATGCGTTTTCGCGTATTTTCTTGAGCAGTTCCTGATCATATACGGATCCTGTAAAATAGATCCTTTTATCCCGGGAGAACCCCAGTTTCTTTTCGAGTTCTCCGTAGAGCTTTTCATTCTCCGTAGTGATAAGTGCCAGCTTTTTGGAGGTGCCGGACTTCATGAATTCGCGGATGATCGTTTCCACATTGTTTTCGGGAACGAATCGACCCACCACCAAATAATACTCTCCTGCGAGAAGGCCCTTTTCTTTCAGCCAGCCGCAAAACTGTTCCGAATCATCTGAAAGGCATGATGGAAGGCTGTCACATCCGTAGGCGAGATAGGTCGTTCTGGGACTGTAGCGCCTGTAGTCCTCCCGGATGTATTCCTCAATCTTTTTGCTGTCACAGACCAGAAGATCTGCAGATCTGACCATGAGCTTCTCTGAGATCTTCCAGTATTTCCTGACCGGCAGCGACCATTTGGACCGCTTCCACTCATGTCCGTCGGGGTTGACCAGGAGAACGCCCCCTATTTTCCGTATCTTTTTCTTATATCTCTCGATGAATGGACCGATCCGGCATGCGAGGACATAGAAGACCGGCGGTTTTTTCAGACGCATGCGGGCGCAGTAATCGATACACTTTTCCAGAGCCGCGACGTCGTAGTAGATCGCTTTTGCCGGGCCGATGTCGGCCACTTTGACGTCAAAGCCGACGGCGCCGTTGTATTCGTACCGTACCTCGTCGTCTGCCTGTCTCGCTACATGCAGCAGAATGTCCCTGTCTGTCTGGTATTCGACCAGCTTTTCCACAAAAGTCTCAAATCCGCCGTACTGTGCGGGAATACCCTTCGATCCTACGATAAAAACATGCTGTTTGTTTCGGAGGGTTTCGGAAGCCTCGTCCCTGGGGCCGAGTGCTCTCACCTTTTTCCCGCAGATCGTTGTATATTCATCCATTGTTCTCCCCTTTTACCCGGCAATCGCTTGATCACATCCGTATACCATGACTGCCATGTTATCTATTTACGGGAAACCTCAGCTTATCGACATCTTAATATAAACATAATAAAAAAACCATACCGCCCTCAGGATCATTTAGGGGAATGAGATATGGCATTCTTCTGAACATTGCTGTCCCCTGATTCACATCAACGCTTCATGGCAGATCGCAGAAATGACAACAGATTCGTTCTTCCTGCAATCATGTTTTTGATTATAACATGAAACAACCGGAACAGCAAACAATATGAATGATTATATTAAGAGAGCATGAAGACGATATTCATCCGTTCAACGCGAACAGAATAATAGTCTTCATGCTCTGATACGATCAAATCGATCTGCACTGCAGGATCAGATCGCAGATCCGATCCACATCTTCGATCGGAAGATCCGGATAAAGAGGAAGCGTGAGGACCCGCTTGCTTATATGGAGCGCCACCGGCGTCTTGTGAACGTCATATTTCCTGTGAAATGCCTTAAAGCTGCTGGTAAGAGGATAAAAGTATTTCCTGACACTCACGTTATGCTCGGCAAGATACTCCATTACTTCTTCCCGGCTGGAACCGAACGCTTTTTCATCGAACACCACCGGGAAATAGGCGTAATTGGATTCCACATCCTTCTGAATCACATTCAGCTGCAGTCCCGCCACGTCAGACAACCGCTCCCGATAGCGTTCCACGAGAACCTTTCTTTTCTGAATGACCTCATCCATATGACGGAGATTGCACAGGCCCATGGCTGCGCAGAACTCGTTCATCTTGGCGTTCGCGCCCACTGCAAGGACTTCCTCGGGCCCGTGAATTCCGTAGTTTTTCAGCTCATACATGGTCATGCGCAGAGATCGATCCTTAAATGTGACTCCTCCGCCCTCGATCGAATTGAAAACTTTTGTCGCATGGAAGCTGTAACAGGAAGCGTCGCCGTAGTTTCCGATCCCCCTGCCCTTGTATTTCACACCGAAGGCATGGGCGTCGTCATAGATCACTTTCAATTCATGTTTTCTTGCGATCC
>CADCOU010000290.1 GCA_902803155.1 uncultured Lachnospiraceae bacterium
CAATAAACTCGTTCATTGTGCGCACAAGAATTCCGGCCCAATCTCCTCATCTCCGATAACCTTATATGCTATTTTACACCGATGGAGACAGGCAGGTCAAAAAACGCCGGCTCAAAAACCGGCCGCCCTCCCTCGCGGGAAAGCGGCCGGTCTCATTCTCCCTTATCCTGTCAGAAAGACTCAGAGAGGATATCCGGTTCCTTCATCAGAACAGTTCTTTATAGTCATCGATATTCTCAGTAGTGAAACGGACCGGGTCGCCGAGAAGGACATAGGTTCCGCCGTCATTGTACTCTTCCACGGTGTATGTTCCGAGACGTCCGGCTGTCATGGTGTCTCCGATCTCACCGGTGGATTCACCGGTCGCGATGGAGTGGATGCAGGCCGCTGCCAGATAGCCCTGATCGAAGGGATTCCACAGATAGAAGTCATAGCAGATGCCGTTCTCGATATACGGAGCCATCTCGGAGGGAAGGCCGACGCCGGTCACCTTGCAGTCAGATCCCTTGTCCTGGATCACCTTTGCCGCAGCCAAGATACCGACAGTGGTCGGGCTGATGATGCAGTCGAGATCCGGATAGTTTTCAAGCATAGCCTGCGCTTCCGTAGTGGACTTGTCCGGAAGGTCATCGCCGTAGGCGATCGGAAGGACGGTGATGTTCGCGTAATCTTCGGGGTTGTCCTCGACTTCCTTCATCATCGCGTTGCACCAGTCAGCATGCAGCTGGGATTCAGGCTGTGCGGAAAGGATGCCGATGGTTCCTTCGGATCCGGCACCGCCGCAGACCGCCAGGGCGGACTGCATCTGCAGACGTCCAAGTGTATCTACATCTGCCATTTCCTCATGAACCTGTCTGGATTCCGGATTCGCGACAGAGTCAAATGTGATCACTGCCATTCCCTGACCCATAGCCTGCTGAGCAGTCGGCTCCAGCGCGTCATAGTCCGCTGCGATAATGCCCATTCCATCCACGCCCTGCGCGATCAGCTGGCTCATTACTTCGATCTCTTTCTCTGCCGTGGGTTCGTCGGATCCGCGGTACATGCAGTTTGCGCCGACTTCTTCACAGAATTCCTTAAATCCAATATACATGTCGATGAAGATCGGATCGGACAGTGTCTTTGAAACCATGACATAGGTCGGGGCGTCGTCACCCGCCTTGTAGTCGTCTGTATCGGATGCCATGGCAGTCATCGTACAGGTTCCAAGCAGCATTACAGCAGCCAGTCCCGTTGCCAGGATTCTACGAAGTGCTTTTCTCATGTTTCTCCTCCTTTGTCTTTTCCAGAAAATGTGGTTGCGTGTGTTATATAGTTACATTGTTACTTTGTTACCCAAATCATCCGCGCCACGCGGCAGACCTTTCTGAGTCCGCATCCGCGCAGGCCTCCGGTTCTGACCGGCTGTCAGGACATCTGCCGCAGGATCCGGTCCCGACAGGGCTTCTGCCTGGAACATTCACCCAGGGCTTCACGCAACGGTTCTGCCGCGCCTTGCTTCCCTTGCGTCCGCTATGATCTGTCTCAGGTTCGGAATCGCGCAGACCACGATCAGAAGCAGCCCGATGATGATCTTCAGGGACTCGGCGGATACATTGATGATGCCGGTACCGTACCGGATCATGCCGATCGTGAACACGCCCAGGATGACGCCTCCCACGCGGCCTCTTCCGCCGGACGGGCTTGCCCCGCCCAGGATCGCCATGGCGATGACCTCCATCTCAAATCCGATCCCGATGCTCGCCCTGACAGAAGCCAGTTTCGAAGCCAGGAACAGTCCGGCAAATGCCGCGCACAGCCCGTTGACCGTATAGACCGTCAGTATCATGCGGTCTGTATAGATCCCGGAGAAGTAGGAGGCGGTCCGGTTTGTTCCGATGGCGTACAGCCTTCTCCCGAAGATCGTCCGATGGATCACGTAGTAGAAGATCACCGTCATCACAAGGAATGTAAACAGGATCACCGGCAGTCCGAGGATTTTGCTCCATGCCAGCGTTTTCAGCTGTTTTGCGTATGCCTTCAGGGAATTATCTTCCAGGAGCATATAGGCGAGACCCCTGAACAGGATCTGGTTGCCGAGCGTGATGATCGTTGAATTGAGTTCTTTGAACCTGGTGAGCAGGAATCCGTTGAACGCCCCGCACAGGGTCCCCACTGCCAACGCGATCACGACAC
Source organism: uncultured Lachnospiraceae bacterium (assembly GCA_902803155.1). GTDB lineage: Bacteria > Bacillota > Clostridia > Lachnospirales > Lachnospiraceae > Porcincola. The sequence continues at coordinate 2,176 of CADCOU010000290.1, forward strand.
AGAGCAGTGTCGGGCATCCCTGTTCATACGCCCAGCCCGCAACACACCCGGACAGGGTGATGATGGAAGCGATAGAGATGTCGATTTCTCCAAGGATCAGCACCATCATGATCCCATAGACCATCAGCCCCTTATCCAGGAAGTTCACCATGGAATTCATGATATTATTGTAGTTCATGAAAAATGGCGAAAGGCAGGAAAAGAGAATGATAACCCCCGCAAATATGATGACCAGGAAGGTTTCCCAGTGAAGAAACAGCCGTGACACCAGGGAGCCGTTTTTACCCATATCTGTCTTCATATCATGCCCTCCTTTCCAACGCCCTGCGCGCTGCCCTTCTGGCAACCAGGGCATTGATCACGACCGAGACCAGGATGATTGCGCCGCGGATGGCTCTCTGCCAGAACGGGGATACCTGAATCAGCGGAAGGATATTGCTGACCATGCCGAACAGCAGGGCCCCGAGCACGACGCCGGTCACGCTCCCGTATCCTCCAGAAATGCTCACACCGCCCAGAACAACGGAGGCGATGACATTCAGCTCGTAGCCCGTAGCGGTTGTTCCCTGCGCGTTCGCGTACTTGCAGATCCACAGCATACCTGCCAGTCCCGCGATCATGCCGTTAATGATATAGGCGATGTATTTGGTTCGTTCCGTGTTGATGCCGGAGATCTTCGCGTTCGCTTCACTGTTTCCCACCGCGTAGACATGCCTGCCGTAGCGGGTATGTCCCATCAGGATGTAGGCAAAGATCACGATGATCAGAGCAAACCAGATCAGGTAATTGACCCCGAGGAATTCCCCCGTGGAGATCATGAGGAACTCATCCGTCATATCTGCCTGGCTGACCCAGACACCCTTGCTGAACAGATAGATCACGCCCCTGAGCACATCACAGGTCCCCAGCGTACCGATCAGCGGGAAGATGCGCAGTTTCGCGACTACAAAGCCGGTAAAAATGCCGCAGACCGCTCCGACGCTGATCGCGATCAGAAAGAGCATGGGAATCGGTATCGTACGGTGATCGCGCAGCGCAAGCGCCGCGATCATCCCCGCAAGTCCCATGACGGAGCCGACGGACAGGTCAATGCCGCCGGAGACGATCACCATCATCATGCCGCAGGAGACCATGATCAGAATGGAGGTCTCACGCATCAGCTCATTCAGGTTGGATCCCGTCAGGAAACTGCCGCCCGTTCTCAGCTGCACAAGCGCTCCTACCACGACGATGATCAGGATCAGTGCCAGTTCCTGGGAATGATCAGACAGAAAATGTTTCGTCCTGCGGTTACTCATGGCCATCCCCCCCTTTCAGCATCTCCTCGGAGTTCATCGCGTAAGCCAGGAGTTTCTCCTGTGTTGCCTCGTCCCTGGAGAGTGTCTTCATATAGTGCCCCTCGTGCATGACGCCGATCCGGTCGCTCATGGCCAGGACCTCAGGCATCTCGGAGGAGATCAGGATGATCGCATAGCCCTGCTTTGCCAGTTCCGTCATGATCTCATAGATCTGCGCTTTCGCGCCAACATCCACGCCCTTGGTCGGCTCGTCAAGGATGAGAACGTCCAGATCCATGTTCAGGAGCTTTGCGAGCACCACCTTCTGCTGATTGCCGCCGGACAGCGCGCTGACCTTCTCCGCAATCCCCTTTGCCTTGACCAAGAGCTGGTCGAACAGTCTCTGCGCGTCCTCCTTCTCACGGCGTATATCGATTCCCTGCGGGACCTTGTACTTTTCCAGAGAAGCCAGGGAAGCGTTCCTGTAGATCTCCCAAGAAAGGAGAAGCGCCTGGATCTGTCTGTCCTCGGGAAGGTAGCCGAGTTTCTGCTTCATGGACTGCGCCGGATGGGTGAAATGGACCGGTTTCCCATTCAGAAAAACCTCGCCTGAGTCATACGGCGTAAATCCGCACAGCGCCTGGCAGACTTCTGATCTCCCCGCGCCCACCAGTCCGGTCAGGCCGAAGATCTCTCCCCTGTGCACCTCGAAGCTGACGTTCCTGAAGTAGCCTGTCCTTGTCAGGTTCCGGATCTCCAGTGCGGTATCCCCTATAGGGACCTCCTGCTTCGGATACAGGTCCCTGATCTCGCGGCCGACCATTGCCTGTACCAGGGCTTCATTTGTCAGATCCTTCAGATCCCATGTGCCGATGTAAGTCGCGTCGCGAAAGACGGTGACGGAATCTGCGAGCCGGTACATGTCCTCCAGGCGGTGCGAGATGAAGATGATAGATTTGCCTTCATTCTTCAGCTGCTCCGTGATCCGGTACAGTTCCTCGCACTCCCTCTTGGAGAGCGCCGCGGTCGGTTCATCCATGATCACGATCTCCGCGTTCGCGGAAACAGCCTTCGAGATCTCGACGACCTGCTGCTCAGCGACGCTCAGGTTCCTCATCAGGGTTCTCGGGTCGATATTGGATCCCAATCCCTGCAGAAGATCCTTCGCCATCCCGTGCATCTTCGGCCAGTCCAGAAGCCCGAACCGGTTTTTCAGCTCATGCCCCATGAAGATGTTTTCCGTCACGGAAAGGTACATATATGTGGTGCTGTGCTGGTAGATTGCTGATATCTTCTTCTCCGCGGAATCATTGGTATTCTGAAAAAATACCTCCTCCCCGTTCACAAAGATATGTCCCTCATCCGGCTTGTGGACGCCCGTAATGACCTTGATCAGCGTCGACTTGCCCGCGCCGTTCTCACCCATCAGGGCATGGATTTCACCCTTTTTCAGCTGAAACTGCACTTTGTTCAGGGCAACCACACCTGGAAACCGCTTTGTTATGTCTTTCAGTTCCAGAACATATTCGCTCATGACAGTTCCCTCCTCAGAGGCTCAAGTATCTGGGACGCGTTGCAGAGCAGTACCTGGGGATCGCTGTAGCACTCCGAGTACAGTTCCACCGTCACATACCCGTCAAAACCGTTCCGATGCAGCACCCTGACCATGTCCTCCACAGCCAGTTCCCCGGTATCCAGCCTTAGGTGCGCGTCCGTCTTCCTGTCGTTGTTGCACAGGTGCACGTAGTGCAGTTTCCCTTTCAGCCTGTCAAAGTAATTGCTCAAAGGTTCATAGGCGATCGTCGGCGGCACGATGTCCAGCATGGCCTCAACATTGTCCGCGCCGATGTCTTCGATCGCGCAGGCACAGTCATCCGCAGTTGTGATCACCGGGCTCTCCATGGGGGTCAGGGATTCGATCACCAGGATCACCCCCTGCTCTTTCGCGTAGGCGGCGAGCTCCTTCATATTGTCAGTGAAGCGCTTCCATGCCGTACGCCGCGGCGTCTCATAACCCGGATGATCTGCCACCAGAAGCATCCTTGGGGATCCGATCCCTCTGCAGGCGCGGACCGCCTGCATGAAATAGTCCAGCGCGTCTTTCTGCTCGCGGTCATCCATGGAGCAGAGATTGACCGGCATCCCGATCGCGTTCGGCGTATACATGGGTACTTCCAGCTGATACTTCTCCTTCAGCTGAAGGATCTTTCCGATCCCCGCCTCATCCATGTCCCAAGGATAGGCATGCGGGCGTCCGCCCCAGATCTCGATTCCTTCAAACCCGAAGGAGGCGGCCTGCGCAAATGCCGTTTCCAGAGAAAATCTCCGGTAATCCAGTGAGAAACATCCAAATTTCATCCGCACTCCTCCCTTCACCCGCATCAGGTTCCATGCGGGAATTAATCTCTGATTCACGCTCTTCCGGATGCGATACCGTTCACTGTCCGTAGGTTTCCCAGCCGGCCTTCTCCTGCGTGATCAGCTCCGGATCCAACGCCGGGATCTGAGCACCCATGGACCTGGCAAGAACGTAGGTCTGGCAGGCTTCCTCCAGATACACCGCCGCAAACAGCGCCTCCTCAATGTCCGCGCCCCAGGTCAGAACGCCGTGATGCTTCAGGATCACCGCCAGTGAATCTACGATGTATTCCACAGCCAGTTCACCCATACCAAGGGCTGAGGATGGCGTAAACGGCGCGACCTTCACCGGATTCCTACAGGCATCCATCACCGTCACCAGAAAATCCGGAAGCTCGTCGGTAATAAACCCGACCGCAGTCGCCCAGGGCTGGTGGGTGTGTATGATCGCGTTTGCCTGCGGCATGTGGTCATACATATAGATCAGAGCCTCCGAATCACTGGAGGGCTTCCGCTTCCCCTCCACAACCCGGCATTTTCCGTCGATCAGGCAGACATCTTCCGGAACCATCTCCTCGTAGATCATTCCGGAGGGCGTCACCAGATACCGGTCATCCGCGACCCGCATGCTCACATTGCCGCCGGACAGGGACACAAGCCTGTTCTTCTTGATCTCAAGCGCAGCATCGAGCACCTGTTTTTTTTCTTTCTCAAACATCTGTCTTCACCTTCCGTATATGTTCTTCCATGTATTCTCTTGCCTGCGTGATGTATTCCATGTAATCCGGACGATCCTCATTCCACATTTCCACGACCAGAGGGCCGCAGTACTGCATGCCGCGGAGTGTCCGGAACACGCCGTCAAAGTCCAGCTGTCCGGTGCCGAACGGGATTGTCGCATCATAGATGCCCGGCAGGGAATCCCTCATATGGACAGCGGCGATATGTCCTCTCCCAAAGGGAAGATCCGGCAGCGGGTCGATTCCGAGAGATTTGATGTTCGCCACATCCGGATAGATCTGAAGGAAGAGCGAGTCGATCATCCGGACCACTTCCATCGTATCGCGCACCGCCAGGAGATTGCCCTCCACCGGTTCGATCGCCAGCGTCACGCAATACCGCTCAGCCATCCGGACCGCCTCATGGAGACGGTCAATGTATCTTTTCTGTGTCTCCGCTGTCCTCTCACGGTCATCCGTCACATCGAAGCCCGACAGCTGGATGACCCGGATCCCGAGTCCCAGGCTCAGCCGGATCGCCTTCTCCATAATCTCCATAGCGATCCTGCCCGTTTCCGGGTCCGGACTTCCCAGCGGAAACCG
>CADCOU010000291.1 GCA_902803155.1 uncultured Lachnospiraceae bacterium
GTGAATCAGTGTATTCCGGATATCCTTTTCTTAGGGAAACATGGGCTGGTCTGCCCGAAACACCACGGATCATCATGAAAAAGAGCAAGTTTGCTCGTATATTATTTTGCAAAAGAACTCGAAACAGGATAGGTTGTCATCGGCGATCATCCGCACTTACCGGAGCAGATGAAGGATGCTCTGGGAGCGGAGCTGGATAAGCTTTTGCAGAAAGGATAAATGATGGAAAAAGCAACGTTATTTGTATTGTCGAAGGACGGCTCGTATATCGAAACGGAAGCCATCGATCTGGTGGTGGAGACTTTGGGTTCTTCTTTTGAAATAGTAAATGCGCCCCATATGAATCACCTGCTGATGAAGGCGGCGCACGAAAGCGGGAAGCCGGTCAGAAACGCGCACAATAATCCGCTGTATCTTTTGGGCGAGATAGAGGAATCCGAGTATCCCGTGATCGTCGTAGCATGGGACGAGAACGAGGAAGGAATGCCCAGACCGCGGTTTTTCGTAGGATATGAGGAGATGGTCGCTCTCATGAAAGAACTTGAAAAGAACCCCGATACCGACGCATGGGAAACGGCTGTCAGGGTCAATAAGGAGATCCGGGCGAAGAAACAATGAACGAGATAATAGCAGATAAAAAAGTCATATTTTCAGTACACTAAGATACACTCACTTTCGGAACTGCTTTAATCATGGAGGAAATGATGAAACCGGTCATAGGTATCGTCCCGCTGGTGGACGAAACAAAAGACAGCTTATGGATGCTTCCGGGATACATGAACGGAGTATCCGAGGCAGGAGGCATCCCGATCATGCTTCCGCTGACAAAAGATAAAGATGAGATTGCTCAGCTTCTTGATTCGGTGCAGGGCATACTGCTTACCGGGGGGCATGATGTGGATCCCGCACTTTACGGTGAGGAAGCGATTCCCGAATGCGGCACACCGTGCAGGGAGCGCGACGCCATGGAGAGCGAACTTTTGCGACAGGCACTTGAAAAAGATATCCCGGTTCTGGGTATCTGCAGAGGCATTCAGTTTTTGAACGCGTACCTGGGAGGAACACTTTTCCAGGATCTGCCGACGCAGCACCCTTCCGACATCGAACATCATCAGACGCCGCCGTACGACGTGCCTGTACATAAGGTTAAGATCGAAAAAGACAGCGGCCTTTTTCACCTTCTTAATACCGAGACGCTTGACGTAAACAGTTATCATCATCAGGCGATCAACGTAAAAGCGGACTGCCTGAAAACCATGGCAATTTCCGAGGACGGGCTTGTCGAGGCAGTGGAAATGCCCGGCAAAAAGTTCGTGTGGGCTCTGCAGTGGCATCCGGAATTTTCTTTTCTCAAGGATGCTGACAGCAGGCGCATATTCGGGGAGTTTGTTGGGAAGTGCGAGTGAGCGGCTGCAAGAGTGACTGCCTGTGGGCATGGGGTTGAGCAATGGATGATAGTCTGTTTTTCGAAAATGCATATTTCATAATAGGAACTTCATATGCAGGGAAGTCCACCATGGTCAAGGAACTTGCGAAGAAGCATGACGGGGTGGCGTGTGTGGAAAACTACCATGACGATTATCCCGAGGAACTTGATCCAAAGGAGTTTCCCTGTCTGACCTACACAAGGGATCTTGTGGACTGGCACGACTTTATAAGAAGGTCGCCCCGGGAATACAAGGACTGGATCGACGGCGTAAAGCGTGAGTGTGAGATATTGGAACTGCGCATGCTTCCCGGGATCTGCAGTCAGGGCAGGAAGGTTTTTGTAGATACCAATATCGGAATTGAAACACTTAGGAAGATCGCTCCGATCAATCATACGCTGGTGATGCTTTCGGATCCGAAGATCTCAATACACAGGTTTTTCGACCGTCCGGATCCCGAGAAGCAGTTTCTGTATCAGCTGATCCTGGAAGAGCCCGATCCCGAGAAGGCCATGGAGAATTACCGGCAGGGCCTGGAACTGATCTGCTCGCAGGAAGCGTATGATGAACTGCTTAATTCCGGATTCAACGTCATCTTCCGCGACGAGTCCAGAACGATCGAGCAGACCGTCGCTCTGGCCGAGGAAGCGCTGGGGTTGTGATGATCCGTCCGATGAAGCGCTGGGGTTGTGATGATCCGGCCGAGGAAGCTGAGTGTGATGCTCTGTGGTTCTGATGCTTGTCTGCAACCTGACTATATGTATAGATGAATGTGTGGGACGTTGACCTGTTTTGAAGAGAATCCGTTGTGATCGACAGAGCAATCGGATCACAGATATTGTATGAATACGATGATGGGTAAAGGTAAGATCATTTTTTTGAATGGAGTAACGAGTTCGGGAAAGACAACGATCGTGGATGCGCTGCAGGCGCGCCGTGACGTGTTTTTCTATGTGGTCGCAAATGATCTTTTTCAGGAGATGGTCGGCGAGCAGTACCTCGAAGAGGATTACTGGAAGTATCTTTCCGAAGTGATCATCATGATGTATCATACTGCAAAGCTCTACTCCGATATGGGGAAGAATGTTCTTATCGATGGTATCTTAGTTGAGCGCGATGAGATCAAACCTCATTACATCCGCCTGCTCGAGATCATGAAGGACAACCCCTTGGATATCGTGGAGGTCTATTGTCCTTTGGACATCTGCAGACAGAGAAACATCGAGCGCGGCGATCGCTATGAGAGCCAGTCCGATGAACAGGCCGCGCTCATGAATCCCGATATCTCTTACCGCCTGCGTGTCGATACTTCCAAACTCTCTCCGGAAGAATGCGCCGACGCGATCGTGCGAGAGGTGTTTGATATTTAATAAGATAGCGCTTACAGAATCGTTTCGCTGTTTCGGGTGCCGGTTCCGGTGCCCGGTTATTTCAGATTTCATGTCGATCTTCGCTGATCATGTCGATCTTCGTTGATCCGCATGAATCATTCGACGTAAATTGCAAGATCCGTCGAAATCA
>CADCOU010000292.1 GCA_902803155.1 uncultured Lachnospiraceae bacterium
ATCCAGGCTCATCTTCGCGCGGTCAAGCGCTTCCTGCACGACCTGATTGATTCGCTCGATGTGCTTTCTCGATGCGATCTCCGGTACCACGCCCCCGTACAAGGTATGGATATCGATCTGCGAAGAGATCACATTGGAACGCACATCGCGCCCGTTCACAACGACAGACGCAGCCGTCTCGTCACAGGAACTCTCTATGGCCAGTATCTTTATGTCTTTCATCCTAACTACCTGTTCTCCGCACCTGAATTCCCGGAAAAACTCCAAATATACCGGGACAGGTTAATCATCCGCTTCAAAATCCAGTGCCGTGCTCAGGCCGTCCTTGCCGGGTACTGTATTCGGACAGATCTTCCTCGCTTCTTCCATATACTCCTCCGGATGAACCAGTGACGGACTGTAATGTGTCAGCCACAGCTCACCGACCTCAGCATCTCTGGCGATCTGTGCGGCTTCCGTGATCATCATATGCCGATGCTCCCGTGCGTTCGGGAACTTCTCCGGATCGCCGTACATACCCTCACAGATAAACAGATCGGAGTTTTTCGCGTTTTCACGGATGGAATCCGTCGGACGGGTATCCGTTACGTATGTCACCTTGAGACCTTTCCTCTGAGCCCCAAGCACCATATCAGGTGTGTAGACCTTCCCGGTATCCGGGTCTGTCATGACATTCCCTTTCTGCAGAGGATTCCAGAACTTCAGGGGGATTCCGGCGGCCTTCGCTCTCTCCACGTCAAACCTGCCGATACGATCCAGGATCACACTGTACCCGTAACAGGTCACCCTGTGGTTGACCCGGAATGCACGCAGCCGGTATCCATTCAGCCGGAATTCCTGTTCCGGCTCCTCTATCTCCACATAACGGATCTCAAACGGCAGCTCGGGAGCGATCACCCTGAGAGAATTCACTACTCTGGCAAGCCCTTTGGGGCCAATCAGCGTGAGCGGCTCTGTCCGCTCCGCGTTCCCCATGGTCAGCAGAAGTCCCGGAAGCCCTCCGATATGGTCGCCGTGGAAATGCGTAAAGCAGATCACGTCGATCGGTTTGAAACTCCATCCCTTCTTCCTGAGCGCAATCTGGGTTCCCTCACCGCAGTCGACCAGCAGGCTGGAACCGTTCAGGCGAACGATCATGGAAGTCAGGTGGCGCCAGGGCAGAGGCATCATGCCGCCGCATCCGAGCAGACAAACATCTATCATATATCCGGAACCTTTCTTTAAAAATCTGCAGACTTGCTTTTTTATCTCATGTATTCACACTCTGCGTTGGAGATCGTTTCTGCGTCCACATGATCATGGCATCTTCACGTGGATCTTCATAATACCCTTTTCTCAGGCCTTCCTGACAGAACCCCATCTTTTTATAGAGTGCGATCGCAGGGTGGTTTGAGGCACGCACATCCAGGGAGAAACGTTCTACTCCCGACTGATAGCCATCCTCCATCAGCTGCCGCAGCAGCCGCTCCCCGATCCCGAGTCTTCGGCAGTCACCCTTCACTGCGACTTTCGTGACATCTGCCGTTTCGAACGAGCGGATGTATCCGCAGTATCCTGCGATCTCGTCCCCGCAGCATGCTGCCAGGAAATGATAGTATTCCAGGTCCAGCGCGTCGAGGAAATTTCTTTCCGACCACGGCAGTGAGAAATTCTCCCTCTCGATCCGAAGTACCGCCGGAAGATCTTCCTCCCTCATGGGACGAATTCTGACATCTGTTTTTTCCGTTTTCACTTCTCAGTTCTCCGCATCACGCTGTTTCTCCGCACGGACGCGTTCTGCCTGTGAGACTCTGAGATACACCGGACGGTGCTCCGCAGCACTCTCCAATGCTTCTTCTCCCCGGATCCTGTACAGATCCATCGCGCGGTACGCAACGCTTCCTGCCTTCTGTTCATTGAGATGTGCCGGCGCAAAGTCATACGCGGCAGTGAGGTTCTCCACGATCAGGTCACGATAGACCGCCGCTCCGTCTCCCGCGAGAAGTATCCTCTTCCCGGACACCCCCGCCATCCGGTTCAGCTGTGCGCAGAGCTCCTTTACATCGATCGGGACCTGGTCCATAAGAATCTCCAGCAGATCGCTTTCGCTCTTTCCGGCAGTATCCTCCCGGAAAGTGTAGATCCCGGCAAACACCTGGTTTCTCCTGGCGTCCATCATGGCAGCGACGATCCGGTCCGTTCCGTAAAAGTTATAGGCGATCCCTTCCAGCGTCGGAACCGAAATCAGCGGTTTCCCGATGGCCAGGCCGATCCCTTTCGCCGTAGCCGATCCGATCCGAAGCCCGGTAAAAGAGCCTGGTCCCCCCGCAATCGCGACCGCATCGATACTATCCATATCGAGGTCCAGTGCCGAACGGATCTGTTCCATCATGGGAAGCAGCGTCTGGCTGTGCGTCCTCTGGTAGTGTACCGTGAATTCCGCCGCAAGGCAGCCGTCATCCAGCACCGCCGCTGTGGCCGGCATTCCCGAACTGTCTATGGCTAATATTTTCATGCAAGCCTCCTGCAGAATTGCTGTCTGCTGCTCAGTCCGGATCCGATACAGTAATCTTCCTGTAATCAAATCCTTTCTGAAGATCTTTCATGATCTCAACCCCGGTTACAGAACCGGACGGCAGCTCATCGATCAGATCCGGTATCAGATCCGCCCACTCGATCAGGCAGATCCCGTCTGAACAGACATATTCATCCCAGCCGATCTCCAGCAGTTCTTCACTGTCTCCGATCCGGTATACATCGAAATGATACAATGGCAGTCTTCCGTCCTCATAAACCTGAAGGATCGTGAAAGTCGGGCTGTTCACAGGCTCCCTGATTCCGAGTCCCGCAGCAAACCCCTGGGTGAACACCGTCTTTCCCACTCCCAGGTCTCCGATCAACGTGATCACCTGTCCGCCGCATGCCGACTTTCCCATTTCATATCCGGCCTGCCAGGTTTCCTGTGCGCTATGCGTCTCTATCGTTTTTCCCATTTTTCTCCGTGTATGTTTCTTAAACGTCAATCTGTTCCGTCTCCAGGAATGAAAACGGGTCTTCCTTATCATGAATAAACTGCATCAGCATATATGCACAGTTTGCGGCGACCCGCTCTTCCCGCAGGATCCTTGCCGCCTCCCTGCGGTCGGCCAGGATCACATCCAGTTCTTCCGAATCTTCCAGGCCTTCCCTGCTGACCGAACCCTCGCAGTAGCCGTAGACAAGGCAGCAGCTCTCATCCGTCATGCCGACTGTAGTATAGAACGGCCTCTCGTACATCGGGTCCACGTCCAGCGGACGGAAGGTCAGACCGGTCTCTTCCTGCATCTCCCTCACGGCTGCCTCGCGGTAGTTTTCATTTCTCTCGATCAGTCCCGCGGGAAGTTCATAGACATAGGAGGCGATGGGGTAGCGATACTGCCGCACCAGGACAACCCGATCACGGTTCTCCCCGGTAAGGCTGAAGATCACGACTCCGTTCGGATTGTTTTCCCCGGTGGTAATGTCGAGCCCATCCGTGTTCTCTGAGCGGGAAGCCAGATAGTAAAGACCCTTTTCTCCGGTCCGTTTGATCGTAGAAAGCTCGAAGTAATTCAAAAACCGGTTATGTGTTATCTGGGTAACCTTCTCTACACTTGCCATGATATCCTCCTGTATCTGTCCGGAACTGCTGTATTATCGGATTGCGGACTGCATTCTGTCAAGACTCTTCACTCTGTGAAGAATTCATGAAGTTTGCAGGCGTGTGATTGTCTTGTCTTATGTCAGGTGCTACACTTGTGCTAACGTTATCAATGATTTATTTATGGAGATCAGATCTTGAACGAAACCGGGAATGAGAAAAAAACCTCCGGACCAAACAGTCCGGATGATTTCAGCAGACTG
>CADCOU010000293.1 GCA_902803155.1 uncultured Lachnospiraceae bacterium
GAAGTCTTCGCTTCCCAGCCGTTTCTGTTCTACCGTAAATGAACAGTGGTCCGTTGCGACAGTCTGGATCTCCCCGTCCGCGATCGCTTTCCAGAGAGCGTCCTGGTCTGCCTTCTTCCTCAAAGGCGGTGCGCAGACATATTTGGCCGCCTCATCGTAGCTGTCCTTCTCATAGAGAGAGTCATCCATTACCAGGTACTGGGGGCAGGTCTCCACATAGACTTTCTGTCCCCTTGCTCTGGCCGCACGGATCTCCTGAAGGCCTTCCTCGCAGGTCAGGTGCACGTCGATGACCGGTACATCCGCAACTTCCGCAAGATGGCAGTACCGCCCGATCGCTTCCGCTTCGGCGGCAGCCGGCCTGGTCAGATAATGTGAGCTTACCTTCTTCAGCTTCTCCGGATCCGCCGCGTACTCTTCCCGCAGCGCATCGATCAGCCCGCTGTTCTCACAGTGGCATCCGGTAGTCGTTCCGCATTCCTTAAGCCTCTGCAGGACCTTCAGGATCGTATAGTCATCTACCTTCGTATCATAGGTCATGTAGATCTTGAACGTACTGGCACCTCTGTCAACCATATCCTGCACTTCGGCTGATATGGAATCGTTCCATTCGGTGATCGTCTGATGAAATCCGAAATCACAGGAGCAGCCGGCCGATGCCTTTACAAACCAGTTGTCGAGACCCTCGTTCAGAGTCTCGCCCGGATAGGCAGTTCCGAAGTCAATGACGGTCGTCGTGCCGCCTGCTGCCTCTGCCTTTGTCCCGGAATAAAAGTCATCCGCCGTAACGGTTCCGGCTACGTGAAGGTCAAAATGGGTATGTGCATCGATAAACCCCGGAAATACCAGTTTGCCGGACGCATCGATGATCTCGCAGTTCTCCGGAGCATCGATCGTATCCGCGATCCGGGCTATCTTTTCTCCTTCGATCAGAAGGTCTGCCCTCCTGCTTCCGCCCGGGTAGACCAGGGTCCCGTTTTTGATGAGTTTCATCTGATTCACCATCCTTCCTGCGTCAAGAAAGCCTCTTGTTCAACCAAGTCTTCTGTAGTAGAATCTGAATATAAATTACCAGACTTTTTGGAAGGTGTAAACAACTCAGACCAGGCGCTGCAGCCCCCGGCTGAGTTGCAGCCTGAGGCGTTCTTGAAATAAGTGGGAGGTGCCAAATGGAGCACATGGACAAGCGGACACTGAGCCGCATGATTGACGCAGCAATGCACCGGATCCCTGCTGATCTGGTCATCTATAACTGCAAAGTCGTGGATGTATATACCGGAACCGTACGGGAAGACTCCATTGCTATCACAGAGGGGAATATTGTCGGATTCGGAAATGATTACCGCGGGCAGGAAGAGATCGACGCCAAAGGCGCATACGCGGCCCCCGGACTGATCGACGCACATATTCATATCGAATCTTCCTATACGTCTCCCGAGGAGTTCGGGCGCATGGTCGTTCCGCGTGGAACCACCACAGTCATCGCGGATCCTCATGAGATCGTGAACGTGTACGGCCTGGAAGGATTCAACTACATGATCCGCGCCGCGGAAAAGACGGAGCTCTCAGTCCGCTACATGATCCCCAGCTGCGTGCCGGCTACCCCGCTGGAGGACTCCGGCGCGATCGTCAACGCGTTCGACATGCAGTGGCCGATGGGCGACCGTCATGTTCCCGGTCTCGGCGAATTCATGAATTACCCGGGCATCATCAATAAGGGCGATGACGAACTCAACAAGCTGCTGGTGGCTCTGAACATGCACAAGGTCATCGATGGTCATTCACCGGCCGTGAGCGGGGCGGAGCTGAACGCCTACGCCGCATCCGGCGTGAAGACGGACCATGAGTGCACCACTACGGAAGAGATGATCGACCGCCTGCAGCGCGGGATGTACGTGCAGATGCGCGACGGGTCCGCGTGCCACGACCTGAAGTACCTGATCCCTGCGATAACCCCGTTCAACTACAAGAGATGCCTGCTCTGCTCCGATGACCGCCAGCCCAAGACCATCCTGGAAGAAGGACACATCGACAATCATCTCAGGATGCTGGTGGAAGCCGGTATCGATCCTGTCATGGCGATCTGCATGGCTACGCTGAACTGCGCCGAATGCTACAAACTCGAAGATCGCGGTGCACTTGCGCCGGGCAAGCGCGCAGACATCGTCCTGTTCAACAACCTGGAAGAGTTCCGTGCACAGATGGTATTCATCGAAGGAAAGAAGATCGCACAGGACGGAAAGTATCTCCCGGCATTCGACAAGGCGGCGATCTTCTCCGTACGCGGTTCCATGCATGTGAAACCGTTTACCGTCGACCAGCTGAAGATGCACCTGAAGAGCGACCGCGTACGTGCGCTCGGGATCGTCAAGGACGGCATCACGACCACATCGGAAGTCGTTACCGTCAAACGGGATGAAGAGGGAGACTTTATCTTCGATCCGGATCAGCCGGTAGTCAAGATCGCAGTGCTGGAGCGTCATCACAACACCGGAAAGATCGGTCTGGGATTCCTGGCAAATTACGGAATCAAGCGTGGAGCCATCGCGCTGTCCGTCGCGCATGATTCCCACAATATCATCTGCGTCGGC
>CADCOU010000294.1 GCA_902803155.1 uncultured Lachnospiraceae bacterium
CGGAGGAGATCCCGGAAGAAAACGCAGAGGAGAGTACTGAGGAGATCTCTGAGGAGAATACAGAGGAAAGTACCGGGGAGTCTCCTGAGGAGAACGCAGAGGGGAGTACCGGGGAATACCCGGAGGAAGAGCCTGAGAACGAGGCAGAAGAAGACCTGACCGGAGAGCCGGAAACAGAAGAAACAGACGAAGCAGAAGATACAGACGAAACCGACGGATCCAGCTAATACGAAGAGGAATACATCATGGCTAATGATAACACCGAAGAATTGATCAGACAGATACAGAAGACCAGACAGGAACTGGCATCCAGCCTGTATCAGGATTTTTTCAGCAATGAACTGTCTGCTGACATGAATTCTGCTGCTGACGGGAAGAGTGATTCAGGAAATGCTGCGGATCCTGTCCGGATTGAAGAGGCTGTAGACGGAGCCGTTCCGGATACGGAGACCACATCGGAGGGTTCTGCGGAGGCTTCGTCCGGAGGACCGGTGCCGCAGGCACAGACAGAACAGCAGGCAAAGAAGGAAGAGCCGGAAGAAGATCCGATGGATACTCTGAACTCACTGATTGGCCTGGATAAGATCAAGCATGATGTCAGAGAACTGACCGATTTTGCCAAAGTACAGAAAACAAGAAAGGACGCCGGCCTTAAGTCGGTTCCGGTCTCTCTTCATCTGGTATTTACCGGCAATCCGGGAACCGGCAAGACAACTGTCGCGAGAATCCTTGCGAAACTGTATGCACAGATCGGAATTCTGTCCAAGGGGCAGCTCATCGAGGTGGACCGGTCCGGACTGGTCGCCGGATACATCGGCCAGACCGCGCTGAAAACGCAGGAACAGATACAGAAAGCACTGGGCGGCGTACTCTTTATAGACGAGGCCTATGCACTGGCATCAAGACAGGAGGATTTCGGGCAGGAAGCCATCGATACGATCCTGAAGGCGATGGAGGATCACAGAGATGACCTGATCGTGATCGTTGCCGGTTACACAGAACCCATGGAGAGGTTCATTAACAGCAATCCGGGTCTGCGGAGCAGATTTAACAAGTATATTGAATTCCCGGATTATACACTGGATGAACTGATGGGGATCTTCGATATGAATCTCAGAAAGTACGATTACACGATCGAGGAAGAGACCCGTGCACATGTACGTGAGAAACTTGCTTCCGAGAAACTTGCGTCCATGGAGAATTTCGCCAATGCCCGTGCAGTCCGTAATCTCTTCGAAGAGATCATTACCAATCAGGCGCGCCGCATTGCGGAGATGGAATCCCCGACGCTTGAGGATCTGAAAACGCTTACGAATGACGATCTGATCGATCGTGAAGAAGAGGAACTGGAAGCAAGAGATGTGGTGGCGCAGCTTTCAGAAGAAGATATGTCAGAGGAAGAAATGGCAGTATCCGGAGATACAGATGTTTCGGACTGTGGCCGGATACCTCCCGACATTCCGGAGGAAATGACTGAAGAGACGCCGGAAGAGACACTGGAAGAGACACCGGAGGAGACGAATCCGGAATCAGATATGGAGGAAGAGGAGTAACTGCATAACGGTTTAAGGAGGGAGATCCCATATGTTTTTTTTGTTTCCTTTCATGTTGGTCTGGACTCTGCCGAATATTCTGATGGCCCTTGCGGCTGTTATCCCGGCAGTCTTTCTGATCGTCAGAGTCTATAAGATGGACAAGATAGAGAAAGAACCGGTGCGGCTGGTTCTGCGGCTGGTCTTTATGGGCATGCTTGCAACAGCCGGTGCGATCATTACTGAGACGATCGGAAGCATGCTGATCGAGGAGTCAACTGTAATCGGAAAGTTTCTGATGTATTTTATCGTAGTCGCACTCTCTGAGGAAGGATTTAAGTATCTGTTTCTCAAACGCTCTACATGGAACAATCCGGACTTTAATTATCAGTTCGACGGTATTGTTTATGCGGTATCCGTCTCGCTTGGATTCGCCCTTCTGGAGAACATCTCCTATGTATTCTCCTACGGTCTTTCCACTGCGATCGTCCGCGCAGTGACCGCGGTTCCCGGGCATGCGTGTTTCGGCGTGTTTATGGGAGCCTGGTATGGTCTTGCAAAGAAATACGCAAATGCAGGAGACAGGGAGAATGAACTGAAGTGCCGCAGGATGGCGCTCCTGATTCCGGTGCTTCTGCATGGGGCGTATGACTTTATTGCTTCCCTCGAGGGAGATTATACCTGGATTTTATTCATCCTGTTTATCGTCGCCATGTTCTTCTATACAACCCGGCTGCTGAGACAGGAGTCCGCAAGAGATGTCAGGATCAGGTGACAGTGATGTTCGAAAATATCAGGATCATACTTGCGTCCGGATCCCCCAGGAGGACAGAACTGCTTCAGACTGCCGGTATCGCACATGAGGTAATCGTATCCGGGGCGGATGAAGATGTTCGGGAAGAAGACCCGCGCACTCTGGTAGAAGAACTGTCTGCCAGGAAAGCGCAGGAAGTATTCGAACGGATCCAGAGCCAGGAAGGGCAGAGAGAGATGGTTGTGATCGGCGCGGATACAGTAGTTGCCTGTGACGGGAAGATACTGGGCAAGCCGGAAGATGAAGAAGATGCTTTCCGAATGCTGCAGATGCTCTCAGGGAGAGCACATCATGTGTTTACCGGCGTGACACTCTGCGGGATGACAGGCGGAAAGAAAAAAACAGTCACATTTTCGGAAGAAAGCCTGGTGCATGTCGCTGAACTTACAGAGGAGGAGATCCGCTC
Organism: uncultured Lachnospiraceae bacterium; assembly: GCA_902803155.1. Lineage (GTDB taxonomy): Bacteria > Bacillota > Clostridia > Lachnospirales > Lachnospiraceae > Porcincola. The sequence goes on from CADCOU010000294.1 coordinate 2,753, forward strand.
GTATATCCGGTCCGGTGAACCGCTGGATAAAGCCGGCGCTTATGGGATACAGGGATCATTCATGAAACATGTGTCCGGCATCGAAGGCGACTATTTCAATATAGTAGGGTTGCCTGTAAGCCATCTCTATCGTGAGTTGAAGGATTTTTCCGGTTAAATGCTTTTCAGAATAATTACAACATGTTACAATAATGTAAAATGTTGTATGAATCTCAATCAAGGTGAAAGATATGAAGAAAACTGGATTGCTCAGAGCTGTTCTGCTGGCGGCTGTCATCCTTATCGCAATACCTGGTGCTGCCTCCGGAGCGGAAGTACTGAGAGGTACATTGAAGAACAGTACCGGAGTTCATCAGGTAAAAGGAAAATGGAAGAAGAAGAATGGGAAATACTACTTCATTTCTTCTTCTGTAAAGGAAAAAAGAGGATGGCTGACCCTTTCGAATGGTAAGTATTATCTGAAGAAGGGGGGTTACTGTGCGACCGGACAGACGAAAATAGGCGGAAAGTACTATTATTTCAGGAAGAACGGGAAGCAGAGAACCGGAACGATCACGATCAAGGGAAAAACGTATTTCTTTGATCCTGCAAATGGCGGAGCGAGAACAGAAGTAAAAACAAAGCAGAATAAGAAACTGGTTCATGCTTATGACAGTGACGGTACCTGGTATGATGCAAAGGGATATCCGATACAGAAAGCGACGCTGAAGAAACTTCTGCAGACTGCTTTGAAACCGGTAGGACAGACCATGTATGTGTGGGGCGGGGGCTGGAATCAGAATGATACAGGCAGCGGCCTGGAATCCACGACAATCGGTGTTTCTCCGAGGTGGAAACAGTTCTTTAAAAGACAGTCTTCCGGTTATGATTACCGCAAAACCAGATTCCAGGTCCATGACGGACTTGACTGCTCAGGCTTCGTGGCATGGGTTATCTATAACACATTCAATACGGAGAGCGGTCATGGCGGATATGTAATGCTTGCCCAGAAGATGGCAAAGACTTTTTCGGAGTGGGGATGGGGAAAGTATAAATCTGCCCGTGCCTTTAAGGACTGGAGAGCAGGCGACATCATGAGCCTTGCCTCCGGCCATGTCTACATCGTGATCGGAAAATGTGAGGACGGAAGTGTTGTTCTGGTCCATTCGAGTCCGAAAGGAGTTATGATAAACGGAACGGTGAGCCGTTCCGGAAAGGTTAAGAGCAAAGCCTGGAAACTGGCAAAGAGCTATATGAAAAAGTACTATCCGGAATGGTATAAGAAATATCCGGATGTCAGCCGCAGTTCCGCATATCTCAACAGATATGCCAGAATGCGCTGGAACCTGGGGACAAAGAACAGTGTTATGTCCGACCCTGACGGACTTCGCAAGATGAACGCGAAACAGGTGTTAAGGGTGATCTTCAGTAATAAATAAGGCGTGGATGCCCGCAGAAACCGTTTCTTTGGAAAGAAAAAATGCCGTGCACATTCTGTGCACGGCATTTGTGGATGCTGTGTATGTTCAGTCGCGAAAATCAAAGAAACATTTAACGGGCACGCCCAGAACTTCGGCAATATCAAAAAGCTTTTCCAGTGAAATTGAAGTGGGCATATTCGGGGCTTCCAGATTGCTGATATGGGTACGGCTCAGATTGACTGCTTCTGCAAGAGCCTGCTGAGTGATGCCTTTCAGTTTTCTGTAATAGGCGATAGTCAGACCAAGCTGCTTGTACTGATTGATTCTCTGCTCTGTCATGGTATTACCTCCTGCAGAACGAAACCCTGTATACTATCATAAATATCATCGACATTTTATCACAGCGCCGGAGCAATATCCAGTTTAAAAACAATGAAAATGAATATTAATTACCCTCTTATTCATGTAAAACAACACAATAATACAAAATGTCCGGAAATAATCAAATTTAATCAAAATATGTGAAAATATCACTCGAAAAGAAAGGAACAAATTATGAACAAAGTGTATGTATTTGCGGCACAGGGAATGGAAGAGATTGAATGTCTGACACAGGTTGATCTTTTGCGCAGGAGCGGCATGGAAGTGGTGCTGACAGCAGTCGGAGGGGATCTTACGATCCAGGGGTCACACGGGATCATTATACAGGCAGACGCGACGATCGAAGAGGTGAATCTGTCTGACGCAGATGCGCTTGTTCTGCCCGGAGGGATGCCCGGTACACTTAATCTTCAGGCGGATGAGACGCTTGCAGCCGCATTGAAAAAGGCTGCCGGAACCGGGATCTGGATCTGTGCGATCTGTGCTGCTCCGCGAGTGCTCGGACATCTGGGACTTCTCGACGGACAGACAGCGACCTGCTATCCGGGGTGTGAATCCTACCTGACAGGAGCGGTGACGACAGAAAACCCGGTCGAGGTTTCCGGACAGTTCATTACCAGCCGCGGGGTGGGAACAGCCATTCCGTTTGCCCTGAAGATCATTGAAAAACTGGAAGGGGCCGAGTGCGCCCAAAAGATTGAAAAGTCAATTGTTTTCGGGTAATCCCTGTGATATACTGTTAAGACGGCTGTAAAAAAGCTGAATTATATCTACATATTAAGGAGCAGGTTTTCATGAGTGTTTCAGTTGAGAAAAAAGACAATAATACGGCTGTGCTGACGATCGAGATTGCGGCTGAGAAGTTCGCCGAAGCTCTTGAGAAGGCATACCAGAAGCAGAAGGGCACCATCGCGCTCCCGGGGTTCCGTAAGGGCAAGGCTCCGAGGAAGATGATCGAGAAAATGTACGGCAAGGCGGTTTTCTATGAGGAAGCTGCCAATGAACTTCTGCAGGAGACTTACGATGAGGCGGCAAAGGAGAGCGGCGAAGAGATCGTATCCAGTCCTCAGATCGATATCACCCAGGTAGAGGAAGGGAAGAACTTCATATATACCGCTACTGTCGCGCTGAAGCCGGAAGTCGGACTCGGGCAGTATCTTGGCGTAGAGGTTCCGAAGAGCGAGATCACAGTCTCTGAAGATGAGATCGATGCGGAGATCGACCGCGAGCGCAATCAGAATGCGCGTGATATCGATGTAGATGACCGTCCGGTCAAAAACGGAGACCATATCAAACTTGATTTCGACGGATCTGTGGAAGGAGTCCCGTTTGAGGGCGGCAAGTCTTCCGACTATGACCTGACAGTCGGCTCCGGTTCCTTTATACCGGGGTTCGAAGAGCAGATCGTCGGAAAGAACATCGGTGAGGACTTTGACGTAGAGGTTACCTTCCCTGAGGATTATCATGAGGAATCCCTGAAGGGCAGGCCGGCAGTGTTCAAGTGCAGGGTCAACAGCATCTCCGAGCGTCAGGTTCCGGAACTGAATGAGGATTTCGTACAGGATGTATCCGAGTTCGATACGATCGAAGAATACAGGGATGACGTTGAAAAGAAGATCCGGGAGCGCAAGGAAGCCCAGGCGAAGTCTGAGAAGGAGACAGCTGCGGTAAAGGCTGCTGTAAAGAATGCCTCCATCGATATCCCGGACGCGATGATCGAAGAGCAGGCATCCCGCATGCTGGAGGAGTTCGCACAGCAGATCCGGTCGCAGGGGCTGTCGATCGATAAATATATGGAGATTACCGGACTTGACAGTGCGAAGATGGTCGACCAGATGAAGCCGCAGGCTGTCGAGCGCATCCGCAACAGCCTCGTCCTGGAAGCGGTTGCAAAGGCTGAGAACATTGAGATCTCGGATGAAAGACTTGACGAAGAGGTCGCGAAGATGGCGGAAGCCTATAAGATGGAGAAGGAAAAACTGTACGATCTGATGGGCGAAGAGTCCAGAAAGCAGATGAAGCAGGATCTGGCAGTCCAGGAAGCGGTGAAGAGGATCGCTGAGGCCTCTGTCGAGGTTGATATGCCGGAAGAAGAACTTGACGTAGAGGAAAATGCGGAGGAGTAATCATTCATGGCGTTAATTCCTTATGTAATCGAGCAGACATCCCGCGGGGAGCGGTCTTATGATCTGTATTCCAGGCTTCTGAAGGACAGGATCATTTTCCTGGGAGAAGAAGTCACGGATGTATCTGCGAATATCATCGTGGCGGAGATGCTGTTCCTGGAATCGGAAGATCCCAATAAGGATATCCATCTGTATATCAACAGCCCGGGCGGCTCTGTATCCGCAGGCTGGGCGATCTATGACACCATGCATTACATCAAGTGTGATGTGTCAACGACCTGCGTCGGCATGGCGGCGAGCATGGGGGCGTTTCTCCTTGCCGGAGGGGCAAA
>CADCOU010000295.1 GCA_902803155.1 uncultured Lachnospiraceae bacterium
CAGCACACGCACCGGAGCATAGATAATCAGGCTGGGATCTTCCATCTTCGACGGATCGAAGGCCTGTGTACGGATCCCTTCTCCGTCTGGGACGAAGATGCGGTTCCGGCTGTTTGCGGATCTTCCCATAATAAAGTACGCGGCCACCGCATATCGTCCGTCTTCAGATCGTCCGACTACGATGCCGCGTCCCGGGTAGGTGCTGGCTGAAAGTTCTTCATTGAGATGTCTTACCTGCATGGCATGCTCCTCGCTTTCCTGTTGTGACCCACGTTGAAGATATGCTGTTCTCGCAACGTGGCAATCATACATATCAGCGAATAAAAAGTCAAGGTCAGCCTGCTTTTATCTTTGCCAGCATCTCCAGTTCCCGTTTCTGGCAGGAGAACAGAATGACCTGCTGCCCGGAACCAGCCAGGTAACGAAGCGCACTCTCAAGCCGCTCCTCGTCGTACATGGCAAACGGCTCATCCAGCAGGACCGGCAGGTCCGCCCCTCCGGAGAGCAGCTGCGCTGCAGCGAGCCGGAGGGCAAAATAGATCTGGTTCATCGTTCCGTAGCTGACCTGGTCGATCCCGAGCAGGTAGTCCGGCGTATTGATCTTCACCTGCATCCTTTCATCCAGGGATATACTGTTGTATCTCCCCTCGGTCAGTCCCGCAAGCAGAGTGGAGACGGCATCCAGAAACTGATCCCCGCTCTCATGGTAGATCTTGCCGGAGATCTCCCGAATCCTGGAGGATGCCAGATCGATCGCCTGCAGTTCACTGTCATATGATGCAAGTGCAGCCTTCCCGGCATAGAGTTCTTCCAGTCTTTCCTTAAGGCGGTTGACGGAATCCCTTCGCGAACTGATCTCACGGGCGAGGATGTCCGATCTGCCTCCTGCGCGCGCTCTCTGAAGAGCCGGATCATGCTCGCCTGTAACCGCCTGAGTCGGATGCCCGGCACCTCCCGGCATCTCCACCCTGGAGTTCGTCTCCGGGGTCACGGGCTTCTGCTCCCGGCTGACCAGTTCCTGTATCTCACGGGCCCTGGCCTGCCTGTCTTCCTCCTCCTGTTCCCGGAGCGTCTTCTCCAGCAGCAGGCGGCGGTTTCTCTCTTTCCGCTCCTCTTCTTCCCGATCCAGCTTCCGTGCCTTCTCCACGGCATTCTGTACCTGTCTCTCCCTGCGCCGTCGCTCTTCACGAAGCTGCGGATCGTCCGGGTCGTCCCGGAAACCGAGATGCCGGTCCAGGAACTCTTCACGCCGGGCACGCTTCACTGCCCTCTCGGTTCTCGTGACCGGATGGGTGATCTTCCAGAGCAGCGCCAGCGCGATCACGATAAAGACTGCTCCTCCCGCACCGAGCACATAACGCATACGGTGATCCGTCGTGATAAACGCGCACGCGAAAGCAAGTCCGGCCGCGACAAAGGACAGCAGGACCAGCACCGGCAGCAGCACCCCGCCCGGTTCCTCATCTTCCTCCGGTTCTTCCGGGGACTCATAGGAAGAATATGTCCCGTTGTTTTTCGTATGATCTGTTTTCCCCGTCGCTGCATAGTCCGGGGCAGGACCTGATGCATGTTCCGTATCCGGCAGCCGGACAGCATCCGGTCCGTGGACCACTGTATCTGCATCGGCTGCTGATCCACCGGATGGCCCTCCGACAGATTCCACCTGCGCTGCCGTCTCCACCCGCTGCCAGGACGCGGTTTCCTGCCCTGCCTTTCTGTCTGTGGAGTTCTGCTCCAGAAGGCGTTCCAGATCGCGGTTCAGGTACTCTGTTTCCTGCAGGTTTGCCCGGATCTCCTCTTCGATCTCTGCGAGACGTGCATTTTTCTCGTTCTCTGTCTGCTTTCTCTTTTTCTTCAGATAGTCCTGGGCGGTACTGACGTCCGTGCTCGCAGTGCCGTTTTCTTCCACGTTCACCAGGAAATCCCGGATATGCTCTCCCAGCAGAGCGCTGGTCTGCGGCTGCGCCTGCCGGATAAATACGGTATTGTCAAAGTCCGTTTCGCTCAGTCCCGCCATGAAAGTATGGAGCGCTGCCTGCGTGTCTTCGATCGCAAGTCCGTCCGTCTCGCAGACGATACTGACGCTTTCGTCTTTCCGGTAGAAATTCCGGTCGATCCGGTAGATCTTCTGATCATACAGGATCCGCATGCTGCCTGCGAAATATGCCGGATTATCCCAGGGCTGGCGCAGCTGGTATTCATCCAGGGTCCTGGACCGGTTTCTGGACAGACCGTAGAACATGGCGCGCACGAAAGCATGCAGGGTGCTCTTGCCGGTCTCGTTTCCACCCGAGATCACGTTGATCCCCGCATGCAGCGGCAGCTTATAGTCGGTAAACTTACCGAAGTGTTTCAGATGCAGTTCCAGTATTTCCATATATTTACCTGTTATACGTTCCGGCCCCCTCAGAGCAGCTGTCTGCCGGTAGTCCGGAAGCCTGTCGGAGGCTACCTCTCCCTTGCTGCCAGCAGCGCTTCCACTCCGTACTGAAGAGCCATCTCCTCGATCTGCGATCGCTCGTGTCCCTCAAAGCTTTCTATATACTGTCCGATCAGTTGCCCGCGGCAGCGGTCCTTAAGTTCTTCCAGATGAAGTGCGGGGGCGGAAGTATCCTGTACGTCCAGCACCAGGCCGCACTGCCGGATCAGTTCTGTATCAAACTGTACAGCCGGGTCTCTCTCCCCGGAGATCGTCACACGGTAGATATTCTCTGAGCCTCTGCTCCGGATTGCCTGCTCTATGCGGTCCCGCATGGAGAACATGGTATCCTCCTCCCGGGCCGTGACCGTCATCGATACATACTCCCGGGGAGCCTTCCGCACAAACCGGACCTGTACCTGGTTTCCGTGGGTCTCGCCGATCAGGTAACCGTGCGGTCCCTCATCCGCCGCATCGATCGGAGACAGCGCTCCGGGAAATACGGCCTTCTGTGGCAGTATCACCGTCGGTTTATGTATATGTCCCAGCGCTATATAATCAAACCCGGACGCTTCAAGCGCCTTCGCATCGAGCGGTATATGGTCGCGGTCGCCGCCGTGCGCGAGAAGGATGTGGAAGTATTCATTTTCCTCGGGATGCAGCCGGTCATACCTTGCCTCGCTGATCTGCGGCCGGTCGTATGAGAAGCCGTATACCTCGCATCCGATGGCGGAGAAGCGGATACACTCCACTCCTTCCCTGCCCAGGAATGCGATATTCGGGGCAAACGGGAAAGTCTCCCATGCGCTCCCGGGGCTGCAGCAGTCATGGTTCCCGGCGATCACGGCAAAACAGACATCCGGATAGGAACCCATCAGATAGTTCACTTCCCGAAGCTCTGTCTCATCCGGCGTATGATGGAACAGGTCACCGGCAATCAACACCAGATCGACATGCTGTTTCGAGGCGTCATCGATCGTACTGCGGAACGTCTCCCACAGCTCCCTCTTCCTCATTTCCGCCCATTCGGTCCTGCCGTCCGGAGTGCATCCGAGATGCACATCCGCAATATGCAAAAATCTCATAATATCTTATGCAACCGTCCTTCATCTGCGGAGTATCTCTATACTGTTCTTTTTCATTTTAACATGGAAAAGCGTGCGGTTCCATGCTATACTGAGTCCGATAATTGTTCAATCTCATTCCGCTAACAGGAGGGAGGCTTTTTTCTATGGGAATGGTAAGTGAGTTTAAAGAGTTTATCATGCGCGGCAACGTCATGGATATGGCAGTCGGTGTTATCGTCGGCGGAGCTTTCAACACCATCGTGAATTCTCTCGTCAATGACATCATCATGCCTGTTATCTCTCTGGCGACCGGCAAGGTTGATTTCAGCAACCTGTTCATCTCTCTGGATGGCACCAAGTACGCTACCCTTGCAGAGGCTCAGGAAGCAGGCGGCTCCGTATTCGCATACGGCAGCTTCATCCAGAACGTTCTGCAGTTCCTCATCGTTGCATTCGCCCTGTTCATGGTGATCAAGGGAATCAACAAGATGCGCAAGCCTGAACCGGAAGCGGCTCCGACCACCAAGGTATGCCCGTTCTGCAAGAACGAAGTTCCGATCGAGGCTACCAGATGCGGATTCTGTACCAGTGAATTGAAATAATATTTCCGGGTCAACATAGCGGAATGACAAGAAAACGGAGGCAGCTGAACGATCAGCTGCCTCCGCTGTTTTATTCTCTCTGTCCGCGTTACTGTTCCCGGAACACGATCTCTCCGGTCTTTGCATCCATGCTCTCGATGATCGCCAGGGATTCCACACGGATCCCTTTGTCCCGGATGAGCTGGCCGCCGGTCTGGAACCCTTTTTCGATCACGATGCCGACACCTTCCACAGTTGCCCCGGCGGACCGGATCAGATCGATCAGCCCGTCCACTGCGCAGCCGTTTGCCAGGAAATCGTCGATGATCAGGACATGGTCGTCGCTGCTCAGGAACTTGGTGGAAACGATCACGTCATAGGTCCTCTTGTGAGTGAAGGATTCGACCTTCGTCACATACATGGTACCGTCAAGGTTGACACTCTGCGCCTTCTTGGCAAACACGACCGGTACGTTGAAGTGCTGGGCTGTGATCGCTGCGATCCCGATCCCGGATGCCTCGATCGTCAGGATCTTGTTGATCGGGCGGTCTGCAAACAGCCTCTTAAACTCCTCGCCCATTGCATTGAACAGTTCGATATCCATCTGATGGTTGAGAAAACTGTCGACCTTAAGGATATTTCCCTCTTTGACAGTTCCGTCCTTCCTGATACGATCTTCCAGCAGCTTCATAATCGGTCCTCCGTTTGATCCGCCCTGCACCGGCACAGCTGCCGGTTAATGAGTGTCTTCCGTAAGCTGCTTACTCCGCTTCAGTCTCTGCGATCAGGTCCGCTTCGGTCCCGGCTTCTGCGTCTGCTTCGGTCTCTGCGATGATCTCTGCTTCCGTACCTGCCTCGTCCGCTTCGGTCTCCGGTTTCTCCGGTGCGCTGTACACACGGTCTGTCAGGGAGATCAGAGCAAGCGCCGCCGCGTCGGTCTCCCAGGATTCCTTTTCGATCCAGCCGTTGTACGCTTCATTTATCATATCGTTCCTGCGCTGTGCGACGATCTCTTCCTTCTTGTGCTCGGTCGCGGCTTCATTGAACGCATCGTCCATATGCAGGATGTAATAGGTTCCGTTGGACTCGACGATATGATCGACCAGGGTACCGTCCTCAAGGCCTTCCACTGCCTCGCGGATCTCTGCCGCCGGATAAGTATCGTCATCGCCGAAGGTATAGGAACTGGCCGTGATGGCAGTGTTGCCCTCATCTTTCACTTCCTGGGCCGCGTCTTCAAATGTGACCGCTCCGGACTGGATCTCTGCAAGCTTTTCCTCTGCCATGGCGCTGTACTTTTCCTTTGCCGCAGCCAGGGCAGGATCTTCTGTCTCGGGTTCCGCTTCTGTCTCGGATACTGCAGCAGCCTCTGTCTCATCTGCGGAAGACGTCTTGTCTGCCTCCTCCGTCTCAACAGCAGCGGTCTCTGCTTCAGTCACAGCCTCCTCCGCTTCGGTCATGATGAGATCCGCCTCTGTTTCGCTCTCAGCTTCGGTCTCTGCCTCGGTCGTCGGCGTGTACCCGATATAGGATACTGTCTTCTGGGCAGCTTCCTCATCGGAAACGTTCGTATCGACGTCCTTCGTCATCTCTTTCTCTACCTTCGACTGAAGGGTGTAAAGCGTAAGGGCCTTCTCAACCGTCTCCTGAGTGGCGCTCATGGAATCCAGTGCTTCCTGGTCATTATCAGCGAGGAACTTCGAAGCGGCTTCTGTAATCGCAGCCTTCTCCTCATCCGTGAGCTCTACGCCGTAATCGCCGGCATGTTCCTCTGCAAGAAGCATCCTGCGCAGGCTCTCGCCGAATTCATTCTTATAGGTTGTCTCATACACTTCCCCGGTTCCGGAGAGATCCAGGGTCCACATGCTCTGCCCGTAGTACGAACTGAACATCGTGCCGTAGGTCTCATCCACACCTGCCTGGGAATAGCGAAGCAGGAACGTTGTCAGATCCGCGTCAACCGCTTCACCGTTAAACGTATAGACCGGCTTGGCCTCTGCCTTCTTTGCGCATCCGCCGAGAGCGGAAGCACACATGACAGCCGCCAGTACAAGAGCTGCACCCTTCATCCATGACTTTCTCATCGTTACCATTCTCCTTCTAAAATAATTCAGGCCGTGTCCCGGAACTTCGCGGCACCGGTTTCCCGGGCTCCGCAGATTGAGCATCCAAAGACACCCGATAATTATAATCGTTTTATTCCGCAACTGCAACCGTTTCGGAAACTATTCAGTATCGTCCGCAAACAGTTCATGCTTCATATCTCCAATCAGCTGGTGCGCTTCGCTCAGCACATTGTAGATACCGGAAGGCAGTTCGTATGCAAAATGCGGTTTGTCACCGGAAACGAAGCGCAGCCGCTTCCGGTACCGCTGCATGAACGGCCCCACCCTGTCCGGATCGATCGGCGCCTTCTCCCAGAGAACGAAGCAGAGCTCATGCCCCTTCTGGGACAGTTCGGTCAGGCAGACGTCATGTGCTTCGCTCTTGATGAGGGCGACGCGAAGGAGATTCTGTACACTGGAAGGAGGCTCGCCGTAGCGGTCCATGAGTTCATCCAGCATATCCTCGTAATCTTCCTGTCCCGTGATGGAGGCGATGCGCTTGTACAGATCAAGCTTCTGGTTCTCATTCGGGATGTAGGAATCCGGAAGAAACGCGTCGATGGTAAGATCGATCGCCGTATCGAATTCTGAACTGACCGTGGATTCTCCTTTCAGTTTCATGACAGAGGCATTAAGCAGCTTGCAGTACAGGTCATATCCGACCTCTGCCATATGTCCTGACTGCGCCTTACCCAGCATGTTGCCGGCTCCGCGGATCTCCAGGTCGCGCATGGCGATCCTGAAACCGGAGCCAAGCTCCGTGTATTCCCGGATCGCGCTGAGACGCTTCTCTGCGGTCTCCCTCAGCATGCGGTCTCTCTTATACATGAGAAATGCATACGCGGTCCGGTTCGAACGTCCCACGCGGCCTCTGAGCTGGTAGAGCTGTGCCAGACCCATGCGGTCCGCGTCGCACACGATCATCGTATTCGCGTTGGAAATGTCCATGCCGGTCTCGATAATAGTCGTCGTAACCAGCACGTCAGTGTCCCGGTTGATAAAATCATACATGATATCCTCGACCCGGTTCGACTGCATCCTGCCGTGGGCATAGGCGACTCTTGCTTCCGGGACCAGTTCCTCGATCCGTGCGGCCATATCGGCGATCGTCGATACGTGGTTATAAACCACGTATACCTGTCCGCCCCTGGCGATCTCCCTGCTGATCGCCTCCCGGACCGTCTCGTCACTGTATTCCATAACATAGGTCTGTATCGGAAGGCGGTCCTGCGGTGCCTCTTCCAGAACGCTCATGTCGCGGATCCCGGCCAGACTCATGTGCAGCGTCCTGGGGATCGGAGTGGCAGTCAGCGTCAGGACGTCCACGTCTTTGCGCATCTCCTTGATCTTTTCCTTGTGCGCGACGCCGAAGCGCTGTTCTTCATCAATGACGAGAAGACCCAGCTTTTTGAACTGTACGTCCTGCGACAGCAGGCGGTGCGTACCGATCACGATGTCCACGAGACCGCTCTTCAGTCCCCGGATCGTTTCCGTCATCTCCGCCTTCGTCCGGAAACGGCTGAGCAGGCCGATCTCGACCGGATAATCCTTCATTCTCTGGATGAAGGTATTGTAATGCTGCTGCGCGAGGATCGTTGTCGGCACCAGGATCGCTACCTGCCTGCCGTCTGTTACCGCCTTGAACGCAGCCCGGATCGCAATCTCGGTCTTACCGTATCCAACGTCCCCGCAGATCAGGCGGTCCATGATCTTCGTGGATTCCATGTCCTTCTTCGTATCCGCGATCGCCTGCAGCTGATCCTGCGTCTCCTCAAACGGGAAGAGCTCCTCAAATTCAGTCTGGAAGGAAGTATCCGGACTGTATGCGTATCCCGTCTCCCGTGACCTTGCCGCATAGAGATCGACCAGTTCCTGCGCGATCTCTTCGACGGCAGTCCGGACCCTGTGTTTGGTGCGCGACCAGGTCTCCGAGCCGAGCTTTGCGATCCTGGGCGCCTTTGACTCCGCATCCGCGTATTTCTGGATCAGATCGAGCTGCGTTGCCAGCACGAACAGGTTGGAACCTCCGGCGTACTCGATCTTCATGTAGTCCTTCTGAATCCCGTCCACCATGATCTTTTCGACACCGCGGTAGATCCCGATCCCGTGGTTTTCATGTACGACATAATCGCCGGGAGAAAGCTGTGTAAAGGCGGCGATCGTCTTGCCGCTCTTCTCCGTTTTCCTGCGCTTCTTCCCGCGCTTCATGCCGAAGATGTCCGACTCGGACAGAACCGCGAACTTCACCAGCGGATACTCATAGCCCCTGTGCGTATTGCCGTAGGTGACCATGACTTCACCGCCCTGCAGGATCCGGTTCTCATCTTCCGAATAAAACGCGATCGCCCCGTTGTCGGTCAGATCCTTCGCGAGACGCTGCCCGCGGGTCCTCGACGCGCAGAGCAGAACGACGCGGTATTTCTGTCTCTTATACACGATAAGATCCCGGACCAGCAGGGAGAAATTGCTGTTGTACACTCCGCAGCCCTGCGCTCCGATATCATACTTTGCCGATACCTGGTAAGGGCTCCGGATATCTGACTGGGAAGTCAGGCACACCATGCTCCTGCTCTGCAGGCGGGCCTCGATCTGCTTGCCGGCAAAAAGCATCTTCATCTGCCCGGGGAGGATGTAGCCCTTCTCCAGACGATGTTCCATACTGTCACGGAACTCTGCTTCCACCGCCTCCGCACTCTCTTTCGCCCGCACAGGCTCATCCAGGAAAAAGGCGGTTCCCTTCGGGAAATAGTCCAGGAAGGAAACACTGTCCGGATAGAAATAATCACACAGTCCTTCCATCACAGTTGTGTCGCCGAAGTCTTCCAGACGGTCTCGGGCATCTTTCCCGATCTGCGAGATACGGTATGCCTCCTCCGAGAGCTGTTTGCTGCGGAACCGCTTCTCCAGTTTCTCCGACTCCCTCCGGATCTTTTCCAGTCCCTCCTCCGTGACCGCCGGAGTGGTCACAAACTCGGAAGCCGGATAGATATAGATCCTCTCGATCTGTTCTCTGGTGCGCTGGGATTCCGGATCAAACGTCCGGATATTGTCGATCTCATCCCCCCACAGCTCTATGCGGATCGGATTGTCTTCCGTCAGCGGATATATATCGAAGATACCACCGCGGCTCGCGAACTGTCCCGGTTCTTCAACCTGGTCGGTATACTCGTAACCGATCGCGGCCAGAGCAGAGCGCTCCTCATTCAGATCGATCTCATCTCCGACCGAAAAAGAGCGGACTGCGTCCATCCAGTCTTCCGCCTTCATGCAGTGCCCCATAAGCGCAGTCTCCGTCACGATCACCGTAACGCGCTCGAGACCCCGGCCGGAGGTAATGTCCGTCAGTGCCTTCATGCAGCGGACACGGCTGGTCGTCTGGGTCCTGCTCTGCAGATCCGCCTGGAAGAAAATGAAATCCCTGGCGGGATACAGCAGAACATCCCTGTCAAAGACACGGTAATTCTCATACAGTTCGCGGGCACGCAGATCATCCGGCGCAATGATGCAGGTGACCGGAGATTCCTCCGCAAGGCATGCAATGAGGTGGGCTTTCTGCGAATCCATGCAGCCGCCCACCTGTATCACGCCCGTATTCTTCTGCATCTTACTGCGAATCTGCCGGAATGTTTCCAGTTCCAGCATCGGTTCATAGAGTGCTCTTATCATGCCCTGTCCTGTCCTG
>CADCOU010000296.1 GCA_902803155.1 uncultured Lachnospiraceae bacterium
CGAGGCCTCCGATGATCGCGCTGTCAGTATTGCTTTCCGCGCGGATATTCAGTCCGTTGGAAATTACATACATGGTCTTGTTAAGAGCAGCAACTGAATATGAGGTTGCATCCGGCTGTTCCTGTTTCTTGACAGCGACCTTGGTATCATATTTCAGGACCTTTGTCGAAATGATAGCCTTCGCGACATCCGGGATCATATCCGCGTCGACAACATATCCGGTAATGATAAATACTTCGTTCTGCGTTGAGAACACTGCCTGATAAACGTTCACATAATGCTCATCTGCGACTGATATATCCGGAAGATTCTCGCCATTTGAAAAATGATCGATCGTAATGACGTTGGCACCCTCGCTCAGTACGATCCATCTGGTCGGATCCTCTACTTCCTTCCAGCTCTCATCCGGAAGTTCGATCGACAGGACTCCGTCTGAGGAAGTATATGTATACCCTGCAGACGCTTCCTGGGCTTCCTCAGCCATAGCAGGCATGGAAAAAGCAAGTGCTGCGGACAGCAGAACTACGGACAATAACCCCTTTTTCATAATTACTGTTTCCTCCTTGTTTTTTAAAATAATGTATTTGATTTTTGTTGATTTTACGGTTACTTAATCGTTTTAGTTCTTCGTTATAATAGTAACACAAGCATAGAAAGAATCAAGCATGAATAATAGACAAATATATCGTACGAAAACCGTCCTGCAGTCTGCAAATAGTCCAGTTAATTGGGCAAATTCACCAGAAGCGCTGTTTCCTTTGCTTCGTGCATCATGTTATACTGTATCCGCTATGATCATTCCGGAGATTAAAAAACTGAACAGAAAAGACATCTTCCGCTATCTGGGACTTCAGAGTCATTCGCCCGGGATGGATATCCGGGAAGTGGAAAAACTGCGCCTTGAGGCGCAGATCGACCGCTGTGAAAAGCTGGTCCTTGAGAACGCGCGGGTCCGCTGTGTCTATCAGATCCTGCCGGAAGAAAAGATTGCGGCCGGTTTCAGCAGCGGAGCGGACATACCGGATGATGCCGTGATCGTATTTGAGGGACGGGACATCAGGAAACTTCTGGACGGATGTACGGAAGCAGTTCTCATGGCACTCACGCTCGGATCGGAGCTCGAACGGATCCTGATGCAGGAAGAAGTTCGTGACATGTCAGACGCTCTGGTCCTTGATGTATGCGCTTCGGCTGCTGTCGAAGAAGCTGCCGATGACTTTGAACGGAAACTGTCTGATCTCCTCCGCAAAGAAGGAAGATATCTGACGAACCGCTATTCACCCGGATACGGCGACCTTCCGCTCTCCTGCCAGCGTCCTTTGCTGGAACTTCTGAACGCACAGAGAGCCGCCGGGATCACACTGACATCCTCTGGGCTGATGGTTCCGCGCAAGTCTGTCACAGCTATCATGGGAATCAGCGGAAACATGAAGGAAAAGACTCTCGGCGGATGCGGCAGATGTCCGCTGCTTTCAAAATGCTCATACCGCTCACACGGAATGCGCTGTTATGAATGAGAGGGATCTATGAAACACGATATTATACTGCTGGACGGAGCTATGGGGACAATGCTCCAGAGAGCCGGCCTGAAACCGGGTGAAAAGCCTGAAGTGTTCGGAATGCAGCATCCGGAAGTCGTCCGCGACATCCATCTTCGTTATGTAGAAGCAGGAAGCGATGTCATATATGCCAACACCTTCGGAGTAAATTCCCGCAAATACGAAGGGAGCGGATACAGCGTACCGGAGGTTGTTGCAGCAAATATCCGCACAGCGAAGGAAGCAGCCGGTCAGGCACCCGACGGACGGAAAGTCAGGGTTGCGCTTGACATCGGACCGATCGGCGAACTGATGGAGCCTCTCGGGACGCTCTCTTTTGAGGAAGCATATGAATGCTTCAGGGAGATACTGCTTGCCGGACAGCAGGCCGGGGCTGATCTGGTTATCTTCGAGACCATGACCGATCTGTATGAGGTCAAGGCAGGCGTTCTGGCTGCAAAGGAGAACACTTCTCTGCCGGTCTGGGTCACCATGACATTTGAAAAAAACGGAAGAACGTTTGCGGGCACGGACCCTGCGGCAATGGCACTTACACTGGACGCGCTCGGAGTGGAAGCCCTCGGCG
>CADCOU010000297.1 GCA_902803155.1 uncultured Lachnospiraceae bacterium
GAAAACTGTCCCTTCACCGTCAGCGAGACCAGCTCCGGTTTCAGCATGCGGAACTCGCTGGGCGTCATATGGAAGTAATTCCGGAACGCCTTGGAAAATGACATGGAGTCGGCGTATCCGACTTCCTCCGCGATCTCCCCGACGGGACGGTCGGTGGACCGGAGCAGGTCGCCCGCCCGCTCCATACGGAAGTTCATCAGAAACTGCTGCGGGGATGCTTTCATCTCCCTCTTGAACAGGCTGGTCAGATAGCTGCGGCTGATCCCGAGTTCATCCGCCACATCAGACACCTTTACCGTCTTCTCTCTTGAATTGATCAGCAGGTTGACCGCTTCTTTCACATAGTCCTTCTCTGACGTATTCTGCTTCAGGATATCCGGGTAGGTCTGCGAGCTGTTCTCCGTGACCAGCGCGAGCAGGTGATACAGCGCTCCCATGCGGAGGAGTTCATTCACATAGTTCAGCTCGGAATACCGGAGCAGCTCCTCCATGGTATCGCACAGCTTGTCCATATTCCGGCAGGACATGACGGGCTGCTCCTTCGTGAAGCCCGCACTCTGCATGATCTCTTCGCTGCGGAACCCGTGGAACCCGACCCACATGTACTGCCAGGGATCCCTCTCGTCCGCGCGGTAGGTCGTCTCCTCTCCCGGATAAATGAGGAAAGCCTGTCCCGCGCTCACCTGGTACTGTCTCCCGCCGCTCTTAAGGAGGATCCCTTTCCCCCGGCTCACGATGTGCAGCGTATAGTTCGTCCGGGTAAAAGGACCGAAGGTGTATCCCGGCTCACACTGTTCCCGTCCGTAGTAGTTCAGGTTGATCGGGTTGATGCTCCGGATCTTCTGCGCCTCCTGCAGGTTCTCCATGCTCCGGAAGTTCTCGTTTTCCGTCCGGCCGATCTCTATTCTGACATTTCCATCCATTATTCCACTGCCCTCAGCAGCCAGACCTTTGAGAAGAAGTCTCCTTCTTCCGTTACGCAGAATCCGAATTTGCCGGTTGCAGCGTCCGAGGTCACCAGGCCTGAATGCATCAGTTCATCTCCATAGAAAGATCCTTCTCCTTCGATCTCATATTCCGTTTCCTCATCCAGTCCGCGCAGGCGCAGCCTGGTAAACGGTGAATTGACCTCCGCCAGCATGCGGTAATATCCGACGATGGCTTCCCTGCGGTCTTTACTGACGACCATCCAGCCGGATTCATTGCCCTCAAACGGAGAAGCAAGCCTGTAGAAGGTGCCGAACTGGATCAGCTCCCTGTGATCCTTCATGAACTGTGTATAGGCGCATACCTGATCGATCTCGTCCTGAGACAGAGTGTTCAGGTCCAGCTCATAGCCGAAAGTTCCGAAATATGCGACATTTGCCCTCGTCGTAATGGAAATGACCCGCTTCATCTGATGGTTAGGCACTGCGGAAACGTGGCTGCCCATACTGACAAGAGGATATCCGTAAGATGTCCCGTACTGGATCTTCAGCCTTTCCATGGCATCCGTATTATCGCTGGTCCAGGCCTGCGGCGCATAATAGAGAAGGCCTGCGTCAAACCTTGCCCCGCCGGCGGCACAGGATTCGAACAGGATATGGGGAAAGTCGCGGATCAGCCTCTCGTACAGGGAATACACGCCGAGTATATGGCGGTGGAACACTTCCCCCTGCCTGTCAGCGGGAAGCGAGGAATTGTAACACTCGGTCAGGCTCCTGTTCATGTCCCATTTGATATAGGAGATCTTTGCGCCCGAGAGCAGTTCCTTCAGCATCCCGTAGATGCAGTCCACCACTTCCGGCCTGGAATAGTCCAGTACACACTGGTGCCTGGATAAGGAACGCGCTCTGTCCGGTATGTGCAGGATCCAGTCCGGATGGGCACGGTAAAGATTCGAATCGGGATTCACCATCTCCGGTTCGATCCAGAGGCCGAACTTCATGCCGAGATCTTCCACTTTCTGCGCGAGGCTTCCCAGCCCGTCCGGAAAGATCTCTTTTGCGGGGTACCAGTCCCCCAGTCCCGCGCGATCGCTGCGTCTGTCTCCGAACCAGCCGTCGTCCATCACGAAGTACTCAACTCCGCATTCCTTTGCTTTTCTCGCGATATTCAGGAGCTTTTCCTCGCTCAGGTCAAAATACGTGGCCTCCCAGTTGTTGATCAGGATCGGCCTTACCCTGTCACGCCATACTCCGCGGGCAAGACGTTTCCGGTACAGATCATGGCATGTCTGGCTCATGCCGTTCAGGCCTTCTTCGGACCAGAACATCACAGCCTCCGGGGTCTGGAAAGACTGTCCTGGTTCCAGCTTCCAGGAAAACCATTCCGGATTGATCCCCATGAGGATCCTTGTCACCTGATACGTATCGACCTGTGCGCTCGCAAGGAAATTGCCGCTGTATACCAGAGAGAAGCCTATCACTTCACCCTGGTCTTCATCCGCAGAAGGCCGTTTCAGGATCACGAACGGGTTCTGATGATGGGAGGAAGTCCCGCGAAGACTCTCAACCGAGGTAGTCCCGATCGAAAGCTTCTTTTTCACAGGATAGCGTTCTCTTCCCCAGGCTCCTGAGAACTGGATCCATTCATAGTCAGCGTCCGGAAGATCCAGGCACAGGCTCATGGCTCTTTCAATCTGTACACTCTGCTCTCCCTCATTGCTGAATCGTACGGACCTTGCGATTGCTCCCTTATCCGCAAAGAGCGTATACAGCAGTCTCACCCGTATTCCGGAGACCGGATCCGTAAGGTTCACGGCAAGCGTTTCCGCTTCGCTGTCTGATTCCGTATAGGTTGCAGGAAGACCTTCCAGGGCCGGTTTTCCGGGAAAGATCTCATGTGAATCATAGACAAACTTTGACAGTCTGCTTCCGTTTTCATGAAGGATCTGCACCGCTCCGCGCCTGAAGTCCCCGCTCCCGTATACCGGGTATTCAAGCTTCACGTGTTCCAGTGAAATAAGATTCTCTTCATTTTCATAGCAGGAATGGGTACGGAAGCAGGGCTCCAGCAGATATCCGAAGTCCTCCCTGTCATGGATCCGCTTTCCGAAATACAGCTGTCCGAGCTGTCCTCCCGGCAGAACGGTCATCACATAACTGATCCGTTCATTCTGCAGATGAAATGTCTTTGTTTTTTCGTGAAACACTATGCTCATAAATTCCTCCCCGGGTTCTGACGCCCGTCAAAGCATAAAAAAATATTAATACAGCTCCTTTATCACAAGCACTGTGATCCCGGGATTGTCCCCGGGCAGGATTCTCTTTACCTTCGGATGAAACCGGTATTCATCCCGGATCATACTCCTGAGGCTGGTCCCGCGGTGATAGCCGTGGATCAGCCGGATCTGATACGTGTCGGGTCCCGCCGCCGCGACCGCCCGGTCGATCACCCGGACCGCCTCCTCCTGCCTGAGTCCGTGCAGGTCTATATCCACAAATGCTGAACTCATGATCCCTTTTCATCCCTTCTTCCTGAGAGACCGACGATCCGGCCGACCAGGCGCTCATTGACCGGCAGGAACATTCCTGCGACAGGTCCCACCAGGAACGCACAGATCACTGTTCCCAGACCGACGATGCCGCCCAGAAGAAAACCGGCGGCGACAAAGCAGACATCCACGATGATCCGGACCACGCTGAACTTCCTGTGCAGCTTATCGCTGATGATGATCGCAACCAGATCGTTCGGTCCCGTCCCGGCATCCGACTTGATCACGATGGTCATCCCGTATGCCAGGATGAAGCAGCCGAGGACGAGGACCGGGATGCGCACCGCGTAAGATGCCAAAGAGA
>CADCOU010000298.1 GCA_902803155.1 uncultured Lachnospiraceae bacterium
AGCCTCGACCAGTGCGGCCGGAAGATTCCGTATGAACCCGACCGTATCGGAGAGAAGAAACTCCCGTCCCTTCTCCGCAGTGATCCTGCGCACACTCGTATCGAGCGTTGCGAACAGCATATCCTCTGCAAACACCTTCTTATCCGACGCTCCGCTCTCCCTGCTCCAGTGCCCGATCATGGCGTTCATCAGAGTGGACTTGCCGGCATTGGTGTAGCCGACCAGCGCGACCAGAGGAAGATGGGATGCGGTACGCCTCTTACGCTGGACCTCGCGCTCACGCCCCACAACAGACAGCTCCCTGCGCAGCTCGCTCAGCCGGTGGTCGATCGTCCTCCGGTCGATCTCCAGCTGCTTTTCGCCCTCACCCTTTGATGACAGTGCTCCGGATGCTCCGCCCTGCCTGTTCTGTGTCTCCCAGAGTCCGCTCAGCCGCGGTTTCAGATACTGAAGCTTTGCCAGCTCCACCTGCAGCTTCGCCTCCCTGGTTCTGGCTCTTGTCTCGAATATCTCCAGAATCAGGCGCGTCCGGTCCGTGACAGGGACCTTCAGGATCTTCTGCAGGTTCCGGATCTGCGACGGGGACAGGGAATCGTTGAAGATAACACGGGAAACTTCCATGTCCCGCACGAATTCCGCTATCTCACCGGCCTTTCCCCGGTGTACACAGAGCGCCTTGTCAGCCTGGGGCAGCTTCTGCGTCACAGTATGGACAGGCTCCATCCGGCAGGCCTTTGCCAGCTCTCCCAGTTCCTCCAGGGAACGGGTGAACTCCTCATCCGAAGCAAAGTCACCCTCCCCGGTACGCCACACGCCGACCAGGATCACCTCTTCCCATACGTCTGTCTCCTGACGAGCACTCAGTATGTCATCTGCTCCAAACATTACAGCCATAGTTGTCCCTTCGAATACCGGAAACGGAGTATACCGCTTTTCTGTTTATGCTTCTTTGAAACCGCCGTTTTCACTCCGCGCTTCCTCGAACATTGCCCGGACGGACGGTGCATTCTTCGTCAGCTTCTTGATGCTCAGGTCATCTGCTTTGTTGTTCGCCAGACGCAGCTGATTCTCTGAGGACAGCAGCGCATCCTTCGTCTTCTGCAGATGGTCGATCGTCTTGTCGATCTCTTCAATCGCGGTCCTGAACTTCCGGCTGGCGATGTCGTAGTTGCGGGCGAAACCCTCCTTGAAAGCTTTCATCTCGCTCTCGAAGTTCTGCAGATCCAGCTGCTGATTTCTGATAATCTGAAGCTCTCTCTGATACTTCAGGGAGTTCAGCGCCGCGTTCCGGAGCAGCGTGATCATGGGGATGAAGAACTGCGGCCGTATGACGTACATCTTCTCATAACGGTAGGAGACATCCACGATCCCGTTGTTATAGAGCTCGCTGTCACTCTCCAGCAATGATACGAGCACCGCGTACTCACAGTTCTTTTCTCTCCGGTCCCTGTCCAGTTCTTTGAAGAAGTCCTCGTTCTTATGCTTGGTCGCGGTCTCATCCATCTCATTCTTCATCTCGAACATAATCGACAGAAACTGTGTGCCGTCTTCTGCAGCTTCCCTGAAGATGAAATCGCCCTTGCTTCCGGACCGCGCATCATTGTCTTTCTCAAAATACGCATTCGGAAACGCCGTCATGCGGATTGTGTTGAACTGGGTCAGGCAATGCTGTTCCAGACTCTCTCCCACCATCTTGGTAGACTGTCTGGCTTTGAAATCCTTCAGCCGCTCGATCTCTTCGTCACGCAGTTTCAGTTCTGCCAGGTGCTTCTCCTGAAGATTATTCTCCCGAAGTACCCCTTCCTTTTTCTGCAGCTCCAGATCTCCCTGAAGGCGGGTGATCTGCGTGTTCCTCTCGGAGAGGATCCTGTCCTTTTCCTGCACTGCCTTCGAAACCGCCAGTTCTCTCTCTGTCCCGGCTCTGTCAAGCTGTGCCCTGAGTTCCTGTATCTCCAGATTCTTCCCGGCAAGTTCCTGATCCTTGTGCACGAGTGCCTGCTCCTGTGCTTTCTCCTGCCTCATCAGGGCAAGAGTCAGGTCATTCTGCTTTTTTTCTTCCAGCTCACTGATTCGCTTCGTAAGCTCGGCGTCAAATGCCCTGTCGCGCACCTGCCTGACAATCTGCGCATACCCAGCCTCATCTACCTGAAACACCTTCCCGCAATTGGGACATTTGATTTCCTGCATCTCTTCCTCCCATCTGTCTTCGCCGTTTCTGTATTATGCTGCCCATCCCCGGGCCCGCGATCCGGTTTTCTGATCGCGGCGTCACCGAAAAAGGTTTTCTTCCTCCCGCTCCATCAGATCCGGCCTTCTCTCCCTGGTGATACGCAGGGCTTCCTGACGCCGGAAGGCCTCTATCTTCCCGTGGTCTCCGGACAGCAGCACCTCCGGGATCCTCTCTCCCTTCCAGTCAGCCGGTTTCGTGTACTGGGGATGTTCCAGGATCCCCTGCTCAAAGGATTCCTCCTCCGTCGCCTCTGCGCGCAGCACTCCCGGGAGCAGCCGGATCACGGAATCCATCACAACCTTTGCCGGAAGTTCCCCGCCTGTCAGCACATAATCGCCGATGGAGTATATCCCGTCCGCATGGTCCAGGATGCGCTCATCCAGTCCCTCGTAATGTCCGCAGATCAGGATGAGATGCTCCAGGGCAGAAAATTCCCGTGCGGTCTTCTGTGTGTATCTTCTCCCCGCAGGGGTCATCACCGCAGTGAAGCTCTCTGGCGTCCGGACCGATTCCAGGGCATCCAGAACAGGACCGCAGCGCATGACCATGCCCGGGCCCCCGCCGTACGGATCGTCGTCGATATGCCGGAAACTTCCTCCCGCGAACCGTTTGATGTCCACGATCTCCAGCTCCGCCA
>CADCOU010000299.1 GCA_902803155.1 uncultured Lachnospiraceae bacterium
ACAGAGAAGCAGACTGAGGCTGCAACGAAGAAACAGACCGGGGCGGCCGCCGGGAAGGTGACCGAGGCTCCGGTGGAGGAAACGGTCAAAGAACCAGAAGAAGAAAAGAAATCCGAAATATCTGCGTCTGCGGAAGAAAAGAAGCCGGAAGTATCTGAAGAAGAGAAGGAACCGGAAGTATCCGAAGAAGAAAAGCCGGAAGCAGATGAAAACGAAGATTCGGAGGAATCTTCCGGGACGCTGTTCGGGAAGATCGGAAAGATGACTACCAGTTCCACCGAAAAGACGGTCCATGCAAGCGCGAACAGCAAGAAGCCGGTAACAGCCGCGACGCTTGCCGGCGTAGGGGCTGAGGAACAGGAGACAGAGACCGAGAGCCATGTGACCACCGGAAGTGTAACGGTGAGCGGCCTCAGGAACACGACCCGTACGCCTGTGCTGGTGAGCGGAGGCTCTTCCACAAGCGGGAACCGGGCTTCGATCACGAATATCGATACGGGAAATACGATCGGCACTTACCGCAGAGTCGGAGATACCGGAACCCAGACCACTTCAGTTCCTGCGGCGGACGCTGATCATTCCGGCGGACTGATCGAGTCGGCAGGCAGCACCCAGACCGGCGAAGGCGCCTGGGATGCAGGTCAGCAGGAGGTCGCTTCTGTCGCAGAACCTGCGCCGCAGCCTGAATACCGTACCATCAGCAGTGCCTGTAACCTCCGCAGTTATCCGGACTATGGCGACAACGTGATCGGAACGCTTCAGGCCGGTGAGCAAGTCCTGTTTTATGGACTGGAAGAAGGCTGGTACAAGGTCGAATACTACGGAACTGTCGGATATATCGGACCGAAATTCCTTCAGTGATAAGAGAAATATTTGGAAATGATCAGACTTATAGCATCCGATCTGGATGCCACAATGGTTCCGGAGGGAACATTTGACCTGAATCCGGAATACTTCGATGTGATCCGGCAGCTGAAACAGAAGGGGATCCTGTTTGTCGCAGCCAGCGGCAGGCATTATACGAGCATAGAGAAGTTGATGAAGCCTGTCGGCAGTGATATCGTGGCTCTCGGCGGAAACGGAACCTGCATCATGTATGGCGGCAAACCGATATCCTACACGGAGATCGGGCAGGATCTCTATCTTCGTGTCCTGAGAGCGGCGAGAGAATGCCATCCGGAGATGATCATGACGGAGAATCCGGATGTCGTATATACGGATTCCGACAATGAACCGGTATGCAGATGGGTTCTTGACGGTTACAGGGTCAATCTCCGGAAATGCGATGATCTGGCGGAAGTCAGGCCCCCGATCCTGAAGTCTGCGCTGTATGTTACGGATGCGGCACGGGATGTGGAAAAACTCCGCGGAGAATTCGGTGATGAACTGAACATCATGACAGCAGGCGATCACTGGGTGGATATTGTCTCCAAAGAAGCTGACAAAGGTTCCGCACTGGGAAAGGTCCAGGAGCTGTTTGGCATCTCACGTGAAGAGACAATCGCATTCGGAGACAACGGGAATGATATCGGTATGCTGAAACTTGCCGGACACAGTTATGCTGTCGGAAATGCGCGGGAGGAAGTCAAGGCTGCTGCAGATGAGGTGATAGGACCGATCGGGGAGGACGCAGTCCTCAGGGTCCTGAAAGGACTGCTGTAACAGTCCGAAAAAAGAGCGATCCAGCTCTGATATATGTATGTATGGGTGGGAGGAATCAATACCTCCCACCCTTTTTGCGGGATGTCAGCGGCATCACCCGTACAGGAAAAGGGTAGCGGCTGAGAGACAGAATCTGCGAAAAGCTTGACAAACAGAATGACAAAATGTAGTATTATGAAGTGTGTTATATAGTATCAAAAACTATATAGAACGATATGAAAACCCGCTGAGAAGGGGAGACAACAAGGGAGAACTGAAAAGGGGGATATCAACATGACTATTTCAATCCGGGAACCGGGCAGTGCCATCACACATGCGGCAGGCATCCTGATGGCTGTGGCGGCGGCATTTCCGCTGCTGTCAAAAGCAGTCGGAACGTCACCTGCCAGCATTGCAGCAGCAATGATTTTTCTGCTCAGCCTGACTGCTCTGTACAGTGCCAGTACGATCTATCATTCTGTGGTGGTCCCGAAGAACACGCTGAGGTATTTCCAGAAAGCCGATCATATGATGATCTTCGTGCTGATCGCGGGAACCTATACGCCGGTCTGCATGCTGACGCTGCGCGGAAGAAGCGGCAATCTGATGCTGATCGTGATCTGGACGCTGGCAGTGGCAGGAATGCTGGTTAAGATGTGCTGGATCACCTGCCCGAAGTGGTTCTCATCCGTGATCTACATTGCGATGGGCTGGTCGTGCGTTATTATCATGAAGCCGCTGATCGGCGCATTTCCTCCGGAAGCCTTCGCGTGGCTTGCAGGAGGCGGCATCATCTAT
Source organism: uncultured Lachnospiraceae bacterium (assembly GCA_902803155.1). Taxonomy (GTDB): domain Bacteria; phylum Bacillota; class Clostridia; order Lachnospirales; family Lachnospiraceae; genus Porcincola. The sequence goes on from CADCOU010000299.1 coordinate 2,440, forward strand.
ACCATTGGCGGAGTGATCTATGCACTGAAGCTGCCGCTGTTCAATAAGAAACACAGGAACTTCGGCAGCCATGAGATCTTTCATCTCTTTGTACTTGCCGGCAGCCTGTGCCATATCATCTTTATGTATAAGTATGTTCTGTAAAGTAAGAAAAACAATCTGAACATAATAAAATACGTTGAGAAAACGGTCTTCTGTACGGTATGATGTGTAGAAGACCGTTTTATCAGTATTTCATAATTCAGCCCGCAGTCACGGATGACGTGACCGGTTGCTGCCGTATTCCGTCTATAGAAATGAGAGAGATAACGGAGGCTTTCCAATGGAAGATTGCCGGATCATAGACCTGTACTGGGAAAGATCCCAGGACGCGGTAACGGAAACACAGAATAAATACGGACGTTTCATCTATTCGATCGCATACCGGATCCTCAGGATCCATGAGGACGCAGGGGAATGTGAGAACGACACTTACCTGCGCGCGTGGAACAGTATGCCGCCGCAGCGGCCGTCCGCCCTGAATGCATTTCTGGGAAAGATCACCCGGAACCTTGCCCTGGATCGATATGAAAAGGAGCATGCCCAGAAGAGGGGCGGCTGCCAGATACCGCTGATCCTGGACGAACTGGAGGAATGTATACCTGATGACGGAGACAGGACAGAGTTATCTCTGGAGATGCGGGATATACTGAACCGTTTTCTGGAGGGACAGACCGAGACGGCCAGGAAGATCTTCCTGAGGCGTTACTGGTTCGGGGACAGTGTGAAGGAGATCGCACAGATGTATGACCTGGGGGAAAGCCGTGTGAAGATGACACTGCTCCGGAGCCGTAATACGCTCAGAGAGTATCTGGAAACGGAAGGGGTAAGCATATGAGCGGAAATGAAAAAAAGAGAGAACAGGCAGAGCGGCTGCTCCGTTCATTAACAGATATCGATGACAGATATCTGGAAGAAGCGATGGGGCAGGGTATGGCAGAAGAACAGCAGATACCCGGAACAGATGGCCTGCCTGAGCAGAGCCCGGAGAACAGTACGAAAGTTGAATCCATAGCTGCAGGGAGAAAAAAGAATATCCGCAGATACAGCAGGTGGGCGCTGACTGCTGCAGCGTGCCTGACGGTCGTTCTGGTCGGGCGGTATGTGACGCTTCATCAGAAGGCAAACCAGTCAGTCGAGAAATCAGAGATCGACTATGTCGAGAGCGAAGAAACGTATGATGCGATGGAATCCGCGCTTCCGGCAGATGAGAGGTCGGAGGAACCTGCCGTCACGGCAGACGGGAAGCCGGAAGAAGCTGCTGTTATGACAGACGGGAAGTCGGAAGAACCTGCTGTTACGGCAGACACGAAGTCGGAAGAACCTGCTGTTACGGCAGACGCGAAATCGGAAAAAGCCGCGGAGGAGGCTGCCCCGGAGGCTGCGTCACAGGAAGTGGACGCTTCTGCAGAGGACATGGATATGGAGGCTGCGGTTGAGATCAGTGACGAGATGGCAGCAGGCGCCCTTCCCGCCGAAGACAGCGAGCCGGTCAATGCGGCTCCATCTGCTTTAAGCGAAGAGAAAGAGGAAATCATGGACGCCGGAACAGCTTACGAATCCGCCCAGATCGCAAATCCATGGATTGACGCGGAGACACTGGAAGAAGCAGAAGATCTTGCCGGACTGAAGATGAGTGTTCCGGAGGCATACAGACCATATACTGAAACGGTTTACCGTGCCATAAAGGACGGGATGCTGGAAGTGATCTTCCTGGATAAGGCGGAGAAGGAAGGATACCGGATCCGCAAAGCTGCCGGGGAAGATGATATCAGCGGCGACTACAATGAGTATGCGAAAGAGAAGAAGATTAAACTAAAAGACGGCACGGAAGTGACTCTGCGCGGAGAGAAAGAAGACAGCTGGTCCGCGGCAGTGTGGATGGCAGAAGATGCAGAAAACGGAACCGTATATTCTTATGCGGTCTGTTCTGCAGACAAACTGTTTACGACGAATGAGATCCGTGAGATCGCAGAAACCATGACAAATTCATAATCCGGATCGGGTTGTATCCCGGCAGAAAAAGGGCAGGCAAAGTGGTAAGAACAGAAACAGACACTGCCTGAACAGAAAGAGGAACCCTCAGTTGAAGTTGAGGATTCCTCTTTACTTTTTCATATCATAAAACCGGATTCATATCACAAACCAGAAAACCGTGATCATTCCACCTTCTTGATCGTTTCCAGAACAGCGTCCCGGATTGCGGCGTTCACTTCCAGCGCTTTTTCGCGGTCATCCTGCCTGGAGTAGAAGTAGAACTTGATCTTCGGTTCGGTTCCGGAGGGCCGGATCGCGAACCAGGTTCCGTTATCCAGGAAGAAGCGGAGCACATTGGAAGCGGGGATGTCTTCGTATCCATCCTTATAATCGATGACCTTCACCAC
>CADCOU010000300.1 GCA_902803155.1 uncultured Lachnospiraceae bacterium
AGGACGTATCCCGGTCAGGCTGCCCCACGGAAGATCCCTTCCGCAGTAATCCCGGAGCATCTCATAGAGCGTCCTCTTTGTCCGGTTTTTTACGGCAGCTCTGCCCCCTTCTTCCGGGATTGCGACCTCTCTTACAAGAGGCACGCCTTCCCCCTCTGGTTCCGCCAATGTGACGGAAACGGCTGACTCTCTGATATCCACATCCACCAGCAGTCCGGTGTCCCCCGGAATCTCCGTGTCCGGATCAAACACATGACATTCCACTCCCTGGAAAAACGCGATCACCAGTGTGTAGACATCGTATTCATAGCTCCGGTCATTCAGTCTGACGGATATCTTTCGGATCTCATCCATATGATCCCCCGGTGCCGCCTCTGCGGCTGTAAATATATGAAGAGCCGGCATGGCATCTGCCGCCGGCTTTTCCGCACAATTTCTCACTGTATTGCTGCACCTGTACTGCAGGACGGACTCTACACATTTCCCGCAAGGAAATAATTGTGTCTTCTCTCATGCCCGATGGAAGTCAATGGTCCGTGCCCCGGATAAACCACCGTGTCATCCGGAAGCGGCATCAGTTTCCCGATGATCGAATCGATCAGCATTCTCCCGTTCCCGCCAGGAAAGTCACTTCTTCCGACAGATTCGCAGAACAGCGTATCGCCGGTGAAAACCATCTTTTCATCCGGGAAATAATAACTTCCTCCGCCCGGTGTGTGCCCGGGGGTCAGCAGCGCTTTCATCCTGGTTCCGAGTACGGATACTTCCTGTCCGTCGATAAAGAACATGTCCGGTTCGACCAGTCTCGGGCGCCCGAATGTCATGGACAGATTATACTGTACGGACTCGACGAATTCCTCTTCCTCTTTCATGAGGTAAACCAGAATGCCGTAGACGCGCTTCATCTCATTGACGGAACCGATATGGTCGTCATGTCCGTGCGTGAGATACACTGCAGCCGGATGCAGATTCTTTTCCTTTATCCTGGCGTCCAGGATACCGAAGCCGTCCGAAGGATCGATCACGACGCATTCCAGCGTGTCCGCGTTCCATACGATATAGGTATTGGTCTGAAGCATCCCGAGCTCCAGACAGTCAACTCTGATGTCAGCCATATCTCACCCTGTCGTTCTCTGTATGTCGATCACGCTCTCCACCTGGCGGATCTTTCCGATAAGATCACTCAATGCTTCCCTGTCCGGAACCTGGAACTCGTAGGAGATCGTGGCCGTCCCCTGACGCGTCGCCCTCGAAGTGACGGACAGGACATCGATGTGCCTCTCCGTGAAGATCTTTGTGATATCCACCAGAAGTCCGGTGCGGTTATGAGCAAAGATCCGTATCTCGGCCAGATACAGTTTCCCTTTTTCACCGGTGTTCTGAAGCGCCTGCTTCGCCCATTCCACATCGATCAGACGGAAGCGGTCTTCCTCCGGCATGTTGACAACATTAACGCAGTCCGTCCTGTGGACCGTAACCCCTCTTCCCCGGGTAATAAACCCGACGATCTCATCTCCCGGAACCGGGCTGCAGCATTTGGACAGTCTGACCGATACGTCGTCGATCCCTTTTACGATAATACCTGAACGCGAGCGTGTAACCTTATCACGTGACTTGAGCTGGCTCTCTTTCAGGATGTCCTCATCGGTCAGTGCCCTGGTATGATCCCTTTCGTACGCTTCCTGAAGCCTGTTGACGATCTGGCCTTCCTTCAGTCCTCCGTGACCGATCGCAGCCAGCACACTGTCCCAGTCGCGGAAACCGTACTTTCGCGTTACGTATTCCGTATACTCCGGTTTTACCAGATCCGGATAGTTCAGTCCCTTCGTCTTGCAGAACGCGGCGACCAGTTCCTTGCCGCGGATGATATTGTCCTCTTTGCGTTCATGCTTGAACCACTGGTTGATCTTGTTCTTTGCCTGTGTGCTCCGGACGATCTTCAGCCAGTCGGCGCTGGGGCCTTTGGAATTGGCGCTGGTAATGATCTCGATGCGGTCGCCGTTCTGGATCTGGTAATCGATCGTTACCAGTTTCCCGTTTACCCGCGCACCGACCATCGTGTTTCCGACGGCCGAATGAATACTGTAGGCGAAATCGATCGGCGTAGATCCGTTCGGAAGAGTCTTTACATCTCCCGTCGGAGTGAAACAGTAAACACTGTCGTTGAACAGGTTCAGGTCGCTCTTGAGCAGAGACAGGAACTCCTGGTTATCCGACTCCTGCTGCCACTCCAGGATCTGGCGGAGCCACACCAGTTTCTCCTCTTCCTGCTGCTCCGGATTAATCTTCTTTCCGTCTGAAGCTTCCTTGTACTTCCAGTGGGCTGCGATACCGTATTCAGCGACACGATGCATCTCGAATGTACGGATCTGGATCTCAAACGGCTGGCCGCCGGGACCGATCAGCGTCGTATGCAGGGACTGATACATATTCTCTTTCGGCATCGCAATGTAGTCTTTAAACCTGCCCGGGACCGGTTTGTACATCTCATGGATGACGCCCAGCGCCGCATAGCAGTCCTTGACAGTATCCACTATGATGCGGACTGCAAACAGGTCATATATCTGGTCGATGGTCTTGCCCTGATTGACCATCTTCTTATAGATTGAAAACAGATGCTTTGCCCTGCCGTATATCTCCGAATGGATGTCCGCGGCGCTGATGTGTACTTTCACATTGCGCACGATGTCATCGATAAAAGCCTGCCGCTCTCCCTGTTTCAGGCGGACCTTGTCCGCCAGGTCATAATAGACCTCCGGTTCCAGATACTTCAGCGACAGATCGTCCAGTTCCACCTTGATCTTACTGATACCGAGACGCTGTGCGATCGGCGCGTAGATCTCTCTGGTCTCCCTTGCCTTCTCCTTCTGCTTCTCGGGCTTCATGTACTGAAGCGTGCGCATATTATGAAGCCGGTCCGCAAGCTTGATCAGGATGACCCTGATATCCCTGGCCATCGCAAGGAACATCTTGCGCAGGTTCTCCGCCTGCGTGTCGAGTTTATCCGAAGAATAGTTCAGCTGTCCGAGTTTTGTGACCCCGTCCACAAGAAGGGCGACTTCCCTGCCGAACTCTTTCCCGATCAGATCCCCGGTCATGACCGTATCTTCCACTACATCGTGGAGAAGGCCGGCAACGATGGTCTCTTTATCCAGTTCCAGGTCGGCGAGGATAATGGCGACACAGAGCGGATGGATGATATAAGGTTCTCCCGAACGGCGCTTCTGGTTCTTATGGGCATCCGAAGCGATCCGATAGGCCTTCTCCACCATGGAGAGGTCATCGGATGGATGATACTTCCGGATAGCCGCCACCAGTTCTCCGTATAATTCTTCGGGACTCGTAAAGTCCTGCATGGTCCTGGCAGATGCATCCGCTCTGCGGATCAGGGTCTGTTCCTGAGCCGGGAGTCTATTCAATTCCGGATCGGCAGTCTCTGTCCTGCCGTACGTATCTTCTGCCATAACTGCTCCGGATGATTGCCTGAAACTCTGACCTGCCTCCGTTCCTGTCCGCTGCTGTCTTTATTTGCCCTCGTAGGATACTACGGTCTCGACATCATATCCCTTAAGCTTCTCTCTCCCGTTCAGGCCGGCAAGTTCCAGAAGGAATACACATTTCGTCACTTCACCGCCGAGCTTCTCGATCAGCTTGATCGCTGCTGCAACAGTTCCGCCTGTGGCGATCAGATCGTCCACAACGACCACCTTCTGTCCCGGAAGGATCGAGTCCTTATGCATCTCAATCGTCGCACTGCCGTATTCCAGGTCATACGTCTGCTCGATGGTCTCACAGGGAAGTTTGCCCTTCTTGCGGACCAGAACAAAAGGCTTGTGCAGATTGTAAGCCAGAGGCATTCCGAATATGAAACCTCTTGATTCCAGGCCTACGATCACATCGATCTCATCCGGGTCTCCGCAGAGTTTTGCCATCTCGTCGATTGCAAGTTTCAGTCCGTCCGGATCCTGAAGAACACTTGTTACATCACGGAACATGATACCCGGTTCCGGGAAATCCGGAATCGTTCTAATATAATCAGCAACTGTTTTCATATCCAAGGCACCTCCTGCATGTAAGTCCGCCCGAACAGGCGGGAGCCGTTCCGGAAGCGGAACGGATGAATCATGAAAAAGACAAGAAATAGTATAGCATTCCGGGGAAAAACAGGCAAGCTTACAGGGCTGTTCAGCGCATCAGA
>CADCOU010000301.1 GCA_902803155.1 uncultured Lachnospiraceae bacterium
TCTGCGCATCCTGATCCACAATCACAATACATTTGGCGTGGAAAAGCTTCTCTCTGAACTCAATATTGATGAGAAGATATCAGGTATACTCAGCGCGCTTCCGGTCATGAACGGAGGCGAGGAGATGCTGGACAAAGCAATTTCCATGACGGAAGGACTCAGGGCCCAGGCGGCAGTAGTGAGACTCAGGGAAGTCCTGAGGCTTCTGGAGATCATAGGGCTTCATGAACACGTGAGTTTCGATTTCGGGATGCTCTCCACCTATATGTATTATACGGGGATCATTTTCCGCGGCTATACCTACGGGACGGGAGACGCGGTCGTCAAGGGCGGCCGGTATGACAGCCTGCTCGGACATTTCGGCAAGGACGCCCCGTCCGCCGGATTTGTGGTGGTGCTTGGAAATCTGATGAATGCTCTGCAGAGACAGAAGATCGGGATCGCTTCCGAAGCAGACCGGGTACTGATCCTGTATACGGAAAAGACCCGCGACGAGGCGCACAGAAAGGCTGCTGAACTCAGGCGTGCCGGGAGATGCGCGGAACTGATCCTGAGAGACGGCAGGTCGGTCCCGGACGAACTTCCGGGATATACGGAGATCCTGGACCTCAGGTAATACCTGATACTTGCGACGGAGAAAACGGAGAATCAGAACGCGAAACGGCGGAGATGATATGCGATATCTGACATTTGCCCTGACAAAGGGAAGACTGGCAAAGAAGACGATGGCTCTTCTGGAAGAGATCGGTATAGTCTGTGAGGAAATGCGCGATCCGGACACACGGAAGCTGATCTTTGTAAATGAGGAGCTGAAACTGAAGTTCTTTCTCGCGAAAGGACCGGATGTGCCGACCTATGTGGAATACGGGGCGGCGGACATCGGCGTGGTCGGGGAAGACACCATCATGGAGGAAGGCCGCAAGATCTACGAGGTGCTGGATCTGGGATTCGGAAAGTGCCGTATGTGCGTCGCCGGCCCGGAGAAAGCCCGTTCGCTCCTGAACGGTCAGGAACAGATCAGGGTCGCGACCAAGTATCCGAAGATCGCCCGGGATTATTTCAACGACCAGAAGAACCAGACGGTCGAGATCATCAAACTGAACGGCTCCATCGAGCTGGCTCCGATCGTCGGACTGGCTGAGGTGATCGTGGATATCGTAGAGACAGGGTCTACACTGAAGGAAAACGGACTGCAGGTCCTCGAGGAAGTGTGCCCGCTGTCTGCGCGCGTTGTCGTCAATCCGGTGAGCATGCGGATGGAGAATGCCAGGATCACGAAACTTTTAAATGAGATGAACGAGGCTTTGAAGAGATGAAGACAGTAAAACTGACCGAGGAAACCAGGAAAGATCTGCTCAGTACGCTCCTTAAGAGAAGTCCGAACCAGTACGTGGAATATGAGGGAACGGTTGCTGAGATCGTTGAGAACGTCAGGGAAAAGGGCGACGAGGCGCTCTTTTCGTATACACAGAAATTCGACCATATTGAACTGACAGCCGAAAACATCAGGGTGACGGACGAGGAGATCGAAGAGGCGTACCGTCTGGTGGATCCGGCTCTTCTGGATGTCATCCGGAAAGCTCTTGTCAATATCAGGAGCTTCCATGAGAAGCAGAGAAAGTATTCCTGGTTTGATACCAGGGAGGACGGGGTCCTCCTGGGACAGAAAGTATCTCCGCTCCAGACTGTCGGCGTGTATGTGCCGGGAGGTAAGGCGGTGTATCCGTCTTCCGTCCTGATGAACATCGTTCCGGCAAAGGTTGCAGGTGTGTCCAGGATCGTGATGACAACTCCGTGCAGGGACGGCAGGGTCAGTCCGACCACGCTGGTCGCCGCCCATGAAGCCGGCGTGGATGACATCTACAGAGTCGGCGGAGCCCAGGCGATCGCAGCTCTCGCGCATGGGACAGAGTCGATCCCGAAAGTGGATAAGATCGTCGGACCCGGCAACATCTTTGTTGCGCTGGCCAAGAAAGCAGTATACGGTTTCGTAGGGATCGATTCCATAGCGGGCCCCAGCGAGATCACCGTTCTGGCGGACGAGACAGCCAACGCCAGATTCGTCGCTGCGGATCTGCTGAGCCAGGCGGAGCATGATGAGCTTGCGTCAGCTATCCTGGTGACAACTTCGAAGGAACTTGCACAGGCGGTGTCGGCGGAAGTGGACGGATTCCTGAAGGTCCTGTCCAGGGCAGAGATCATAAAGAAGTCACTGGATAATTACGGATATATCCTGCTGGTGGACAGCATCGAAGAAGGAATAGACGTCGTCAACAGTATCGCTCCGGAACATCTGGAGATCGTAACGGCCAGCCCGTTCGACATCATGACCAGAGTGCACAATGCCGGTGCGATGTTCCTGGGATCGTGGTCGAGCGAACCGCTCGGAGATTACTTCGCAGGACCGAATCACGTACTTCCGACCAACGGTACGGCGCGTTTCTTCAGCCCGCTCTCCGTAGATGATTTTGTCAAAAAGTCCAGTATCGTGTATTATGCAGAGGAGGCACTCAGGGCAGTGCATACAGACATAGAGACATTTGCGAAGGCAGAGGAGCTTACGGCACACGCCAATTCTGTAGCAGTCAGATTTGAGTGAGTATCTGTTCCATATGGCTGCTGCAGGGACTTCGATAAGTCCCGGGCATCCTTGAAGATCAGGCAGGCCGTCGGAAAAGCGGCAGAATGGAGGGATTATGGCCCGCATAGGAGAAGCAGAGAGGTATACTTCCGAGACCAGCATAGAGATCCAGATCAATCTGGACGGTTCCGGTATCACGCAGATCGATACAGGGATCGGTTTCTTTGACCACATGCTGGACGGGTTTGCCAGACACGGACTGTTCGACCTGACTGTCAAGGCGGACGGTGACCTGCAGGTCGACGATCATCACACGATCGAAGATACCGGTATCGTACTGGGACAGGCGATCGCCAATGCGCTTGGCGATAAAAAGGGGATCGCTCGTTTCGGAAGCCGTATTATCCCGATGGACGAGTCTCTTGTGCTGTGCGCACTTGATCTCGGTGGCAGACCGTATTTCTCCTGGGAGGCAGAGTTTCAGGGTGAGAAGATGGGAACCATGTCCACCCAGATGGTACGTGAGTTCTTCTATGCCGTGAGCTACAGTGCCATGATGAACCTTCATATGAAGGTCCTGACTCCGGGCAATGACCATCACATGTGTGAGGCAATGTTCAAGGCGTTCGGCAAGGCACTTGACATGGCAGTCAGGAAAGATCCACGTATCGTTGACGTACTCTCCACGAAAGGGAGCATCTGACTATGGAGAAAATGATTGCTTCTGCCGTTTTCCTGAGCAGGGGACGGGCAGTCACATCCCATACGGACGACAGCGAATATGCGGGCGGTGATGCAGCAGCGCTCGCGCGGCAGTACTCCGATCACGGGGCGGATGTTATCCTTGTATTTGACCTTTCTGACGGAGATCAGGAACATGACAGCTCCCTGACGCTGATGAGGCGTATGGCCAGGATATCGGATATCCCGATGTGGGGGGCCGGAAACATCGGGCGCGCGGAGGATGTGAAGAAGATCCTGTACGCCGGATGCAGAAAGGCTGTCCTGAATGCGTCGAAGAGGTCTAACCTTGAGATGCTGGAGGAAGTCTCCAAACGGTTCGGCAGGGAGAAGATCGCCGTCTGTATGGCGCCGGGTAGGGATCCTGCCCTGAGCGAAGAGGACAGGAAGAAGATCAGGGATTACGCCGATACTGCGATCCTTCTGACAGACGCGCTCCCGGCTACGGAAGAGCATACAGGAGAAGAAGATCTTCTTCCGTCCGTGATCTGGCTTACCGGTGATGCGGCGGATAAGGACTCTGTTGTGAAACTGCTGCAGAGGGAATGCATCGCAGGTTTCGGGGACGGGTTGACGCAGGATCCGGAGAGTAGCCTGATGGATTATAAGGCAGATCTGAAGGACCTGGGAGCGGAGATGAACACCTGGACCTGTTCCGTCTCCTGGGATGATCTGAAGAAAGACGGAAACGGACTTGTTCCGGTTGTAGTCCAGGATTACCGCAATGAAGAGGTCCTGATGGTCGCCTGGATGAACCGGGAAGCGTTCGAAAACACGGTGCGGAGCGGCAGGATGACATACTGGTCCAGGTCGAGGAATGAACTCTGGATAAAAGGAATGACTTCAGGCCATTTCCAGTATCTGAAGGAACTTCGCATCGACTGTGACAATGACACGCTCCTTGCAAGAGTCTCCCAGACCGGCGCAGCGTGCCACACGGGGAACCGCAGCTGCTTCTACCGGACAGCCCTGAAGAAGGATACCCCGCTGAAGAATCCGATGAAGGTGTTCGAGGATGTGTACGCAACGATCGAAGACAGAAAAGCGCATCCGAAGGAAGGTTCCTATACGAATTACCTCTTTGACAAAGGGATCGACAAGATCCTGAAAAAATGCGGCGAGGAAGCTACGGAGATCGTGATCGCCGCCAAGAATCCGAATCCGGAAGAGATCAAATACGAGGTGGCGGATTTCCTGTATCACATGATGGTCCTGATGTCTGCAAGAAACATCACATGGGACGACATTGCGCAGGAACTGGCCAACCGGGAATAAATACAGCACATGCAGGAGGAACGCATACAATGATGGATCATACGAAGTACAGGAAACAGTTCTACAATCCGCCTACGGCAGAAATGAAGTGGACACAGAAGGATTCCGTGGACAAAGCGCCCGTATGGTGCTCCGTCGACCTCAGGGACGGTAATCAGGCGCTGGTGGTCCCCATGGATCTGGAAACAAAACTGCAGTTCTTCGAGCTCCTGGTCCAGATCGGGTTCAAGGAGATCGAAGTCGGATTCCCGGCTGCTTCCGAAACAGAGTATGAATTCCTGCGCGCACTGATCGAGCGCAATATGGTCCCGGATGACGTCACGCTGCAGGTCCTGACACAGGCGAGAGAGCACATTATCCGCAGAACGTTCGAGGCCCTGAAGGGGTGCAGCAATGCAATCGTGCATGTTTACAACTCCACTTCTGTAGCCCAGAGGGAGCAGGTGTTCAAGAAATCAAAAGAGGATATCAAGCAGATCGCCATAGAAGGCGCGCAGCTGCTGAAACAGCTCACCGAGGAAGCAGGTGAGAAGTACCGGTTTGAATACAGCCCGGAGTCATTTACCGGCACGGAGCCGGAGTTTGCTCTGGAGGTCTGCAACGCTGTACTGGATGTCTGGGAACCGACTCCGGACAGGAAGGCGATCATCAACCTTCCGTCTACGGTCCAGCTCTCCATGCCCCATGTATACGCCAACCAGATCGAATACCTGTCAGACAACCTGAAATACCGGGAGAATGTGGTCGTTTCCCTGCATCCGCACAATGACCGCGGGACCGGCATAGCAGACGCGGAGATGGGCCTTCTCGCAGGAGCGGACCGCATTGAGGGAACGATCTTCGGAAACGGCGAACGCACGGGAAATGTGGATATCGTGACGCTTGCGCTGAACATGTACAGCCAGGGGATCGATCCGCAGCTTCATTTCGAAAACATGCTGGAGATCGTCGACCGGTATGAAGAATACACGGGCATGGATGTCAATCCGAGGAGTCCGTACGGCGGCGCGCTCGTATTCGCAGCCTTCTCCGGATCCCATCAGGATGCAATCGCCAAGGGCATGGCCTGGAGAGCAGGGCATGACCATATCAAATGGACCGTCCCGTACATTCCGATCGATCCGCATGATATCGGTCGCAGCTATGACGCAGACGTTATCCGCATCAACAGCCAGTCCGGCAAGGGCGGCGTCGGCTTCATCCTGGAGCACAATTTCGGGCTCAGGCTTCCGAAGAAGATGCGCGAGAACTTCAGCTACATGGTCAAATCCGAATCCGACCATGCACACAAGGAACTTACTCCGGAGCAGATCTTCGACCTGTTCATCGACAAATACGAGGATGTCAACCGTCCGTTCAGCATCTCCGAGGTACATTTCAGGCAGAGGAACGGTATCGTCGCCTATGTCACGACGCAGTTCCGCGGTCAGTCCGAGGAAGTCATGGCAAACGGAAACGGACGTCTGGACGCCGTTTCCAAGGCTCTTATGAAGCACTACAACCTCAACTATCAGCTGGAAGTCTATGAAGAGCATGCGCTGGAACAGTCCTCGTCCTCGCGCGCTATTGCGTATGTGGGTATCCGGGCTGAAGACGGCAAGCTGTACTGGGGAGCAGGCGTGGACGTCGATATCATCCGCGCGTCGATTGACGCCCTCCTGACGGCGGTCAACAATTCCGCGATCGCTGCCGGTATAAAATGATTGTCAGATAAAAACCATATAAATGACCGGAACCGGTCCCTCTTACCCGGGTAAGAGAGGACCGGTTTTCTGACTTTTCTATATCTGGTATGATCCTCCGTCAAACCATACAATATTACGTATTTATTTCAATAGTGTTACAGTAATATTGACAGCGTGTGTAAAAATATCTATAATTATCGATGTAAGGAGTGTTGTTCAGATATGGTAAAACAGTGGTCGATTACCCTGATGGAGAGATTATCCCTCATCAGGGATACAATTGAACATTCGCTTTTTTACCTTGCCCTGGCAGGGATAGTCCTCTGCGGGGTTCTTTTCCTTGTGATTCCGTCGAGCACAGCGGCGAAGGATTCCGGAAAGAGGGCGGCGGATCTGTCCGGTACCCTGTCTGAGACACTTGCCGGTGCCGGGACTGAGAAAGCAGTCGAGGCTGAGGGAGCCGGGGATACGATCATTTCTGCTTCTGAACAGCTTCTGATCAACTGCTCAAATGACCTGGAACAGGCTTTTCAGACCGTGCGGGAGAGCACTCAGGCAAACCAGATGTCAGGCTCTGAGATCGAGGCAGTGCCGCCGATAGAAGCCGCATCGCTGATTGGCTATTCCGCCCTGAGCACGGTCGCAGAGAACAGGATGATGTCGTATACCGATTATTCCACACTGCTCCAGATCGTAGAAGCAGAATGTACGGGCGGAGATGAACTGAGCAAGCAGTATGTAGCGTGTGTCGTACTGAACCGGACAAAGGATGAACATTTCCCGGATACCGTTTATGATGTTGTGTGGCAGAGACTGTACGGACACGCACAGTTTTCGCCGACACAGGACGGGCGCATGGGAAGGCAGAAGATCACGGACACCACCATCAGTGCCGTTAATAAGGCGGTGACGGAGGAGGATATCGCGCAGGGAGCGCTGTTCTTCATAGCCAGAGAGCATGCGGCCAGGTCCAATGTGAATTGGTTTGATACTGAACTGGAATATCTGTTCTCGTACGGAGGACATGAGTTCTTCAGGTTTAAGGACGAGATGGTTTCTGAAGAGAATACGGAAGTCTCTCCGTAAGATCAGATGCCGCATGAAAGCAATAAAAAGAATAACCAATAAACAGGGCCGGCATGCAGGAACATGCCGGCCCTGTTTGGATGACACAGCAGGATATTGTCTGCCGGGACGGCCAGAACGGAATCCGGCAGGGATTACGCACTTGCCTGCAGGACCGATTTCGATTATGATGTTGCAAGATGGCGTAATTGATCAATATCTATGCTTAAAAAAGATTGGAGTCAGTGTAATATGCAGATCATGTACAGAAGTACCCGCGATTCTTCCATCAGGGTCACAGCATCCCAGGCAGTACTCCAGGGGCTTGCCCCGGACGGAGGGCTGTTTGTTCCGGAAGAAATGCCGCACTTCGACGGAAACTGGGAAGCGCTTTCCGGCTGGGATTACCGGGAGACCGCGCTTCAGATCATGAGCCTGTTTCTGACTGATTATACGCAGGAAGAACTGAAGGGATGCATAGAGAAAGCATACGACAGCAAGTTTGACATTCCGGAGATTACACGGCTGAAGGAGACGGACGGTGTCTGGTACCTGGAACTGTTCCACGGGGCGACGATTGCGTTTAAGGATATGGCGCTCTCGATTCTTCCGCATCTGATGACCTGTGCGGCCGCAAAGAACGGTGTGGATGATGAGATCGTGATCCTGACTGCAACTTCCGGTGACACCGGCAAGGCAGCCATGGCAGGGTTCGCAGATGTACCCGGAACAAAGATCATCGTGTTCTATCCGAAGGGAGGCGTCAGCGCGGTGCAGGAGAAGCAGATGCTGACGCAGAGAGGTTCCAATGTCCACGTAGTCGGCATCAACGGCAATTTCGACGACGCCCAGTCAGCCGTCAAACGCATCTTTTCCGATGCTGCGATGAAGGATCGCATGGCAGAAGCGGGGAAACGCTTTTCCAGCGCCAACTCCATCAATATCGGAAGGCTGGTCCCTCAGATCGTCTATTACTTCTATGCGTACGGACAGCTGGTCAGGGAAGGCAGCGTCAAACCCGGCGATGAGATCGACATCACGGTCCCGACCGGAAACTTCGGAAACATCCTGGCGGCATATTACGCGAAGCAGATGGGGCTTCCGGTAAAGAAACTCGTCTGTGCTTCCAATGAGAATAAGGTTCTGGTCGATTTCTTCCGGACCGGCGCGTATGACAGGAACCGCAGTTTCAAACTGACATCCTCACCGTCCATGGACATCCTGATCTCCAGCAATCTGGAACGTCTGATCTTCCGGATCGCCCGGGAGAAAGCGGATGTCACGAAAAAGCTGATGGACAGCCTGGTGTCATCGGGCGTATACCGGATCACGGATGAGATGTACCGGAATCTTACGGACTTTTACGGCAACTATGCGACAGAGGAGGAGACTTCAGAGGAGATCCGCAGAGTATATGAGCAGTTCGGATATGTGATCGATACCCACACGGCAGTTGCCTCCGCAGTCTGCCGGAAATACCAGGGCGACACCGGTGATCACAGACCCATGGTCATAGCTTCTACGGCCAGTCCGTATAAATTTGCCAGATCAGTTGTCTGTGCAGTCCGGCCTGAACTGAAGAAGCAGAGTGATTTCGAACTGATCGATGCGCTCCGGGAGATATCGGGGATCACTGTTCCGCAGGCGATCGAAGACATCCGGTCGGCGCCGGTCCTGCATAATACAGTCGTTGACGCGGATGACATGCCGGGCGAGATCGTGCGCTGGCTTCACATCTGATCTGCCGTCGGCAGACGGGTACACATAAAGGAGATTAAGAATGGATACGAATTCGATTTTCGGCATAATGGATTTTCTGATCCTCGGCGCAGGATTATATATCTTCTATTCCTGGTACCTCCTTCAGTACAAGGGAGAGATCAAGGAAGGCGTTCTGGTCCCGCAGGGTTATGCAAAGAGATGCAAAGACCTCGACGGATTCCGCAGTTTCATAGGACCGAAGGTGCTGGCGCTCGGAATCGTCTCGCTCCTGTCCGGAGGGATATGTCTCTATTCCGATTATGTGAAGAGCGTTTCCTCCTATATCTATCTGGGAGTGACAGCACTGTTTTTCATAGTGCTGATCTGGTTTATCACACAGACAAAGAAAGCCCAGAAACTTTATTTCTATTCATAAGAACGGAACCGGCTGTCTGCGCTGCAGAAAGCCGGTTTAAAAATATGAAGCCAGATCGCAGGTCTGCCGGCAGCAGACTTGATAATAAGGAACAACATGAGAGAACAGTATGCGGTTTTAAACCGTTCTGACATGATCCGGATTCTGCCGGAAGACCTCCGCTTTTTACTGGACAGGGAAGCGGAGAAGATCCTGGATGGGATTGTGGAACTGATCAATTATTCGACCGATATCCGCATGGAATATCATCAGGACCGTGTTTCTCTTTCTGCCATAGACTCTGAGGAATCCGCGCGAAAGCTGTTTGAATACCAGCTGCAGGAGGATTCCCTGCTGAACGGCGTTCTGGGAATGAAGGTGCGCTCCGGCAGGGACAATGAGTCGCTTCTTCATTTCATACGCAGAAAAGCAGACAGGAAGCTGATCGAAGACCATGAGAGGGATATCGTACGGCGCACGCGGAACAGGTATTTCCTCGATAGCGGCAGCGGCAGTCCTTCGCGCAGAGACTCCGGAAGAAACGGAGGAACGCGCGGAGGAAGATTTGCGGACAGCGGATTCTACTGGCCGGATGCATTTGAGATCTGCGGCATGCAGACAGACCGGAAGGGACTCGGAAGAACACTGATCCAGGGTTATATCGTCTCTGAGGTCGGAAGGTCCACCAGGATCCTCAGGGCATCCGCTGCAAGGTTCCGGTTTATGGAAGCCATTCGGATGCTGTAACTGTACGATTCGGTAGGTTTCTCAACACCTGCCCATATTCCTGATCTGTTTCCGGAAGCAAGAAAACTCAGGCGTCATTTTATTATCCATGTCGGCGGTACCAATACAGGCAAGACATATGACTCCATGAAGATGCTCGCAGAGGCCTCTTCAGGTGTCTATCTGTGTCCGCTCCGCATGCTTGCGTATGAAGGACGTGAAGTCATACGCAGCCGGGGGGTTCCGTGTTCTTTTGCGACCGGGGAGGAGAAAGAGATCGATCCGGGGGCGAAGCATATCTCTGAGACGATCGGCATGCTGGATTACAGCCATCCCTACGAGTGCGCTGTAATCGATGAGTGCCAGCTGATCTCGGGGGAAGACGGTTCACTCTATACCAACGCGATCCTCGGGGTAAATGCGAAGACAGTCTGCGTCTGCTGTGCCTGGAGCGGCCTGGAGATCACGAAACGCCTGATCGAACTGTGCAGCGATACCTGGGAAGTGATCGAACATCACCGGACTTCGGAACTGAAGTTCGAGGAGGAGGAATACGACGGTCCCAGGAAAAATGACGCATACATCGTATTTTCCAGGATCGGGGCCTATCAGATGGCTGAATGGCTGGAAGAGAGAGGCATGCATCCATCCATTGTTTACGGAAAACTTCCTTATGAGGTCAAGATGGAAGAAGCGAGGAAGTTTGAGGCGGGTGAGACAGACTGTCTGGTAGCCACAGATGCCATTGCGATCGGCCAGAACTACAATATAGAACGTATCGTATTCCGTGATGTCACGAAATTCATCAATCGAAGGGAAATACGACTGGATTCGCAGACTGTCAAGCAGGTCGCCGGACGCGCGGGACGTTACGGCAGGTTTCCGGTCGGATATGTCAATACGCTTCGCGGAAGCGACAGAGAGGAGATTCTTTCGAAACTCAACGAGGAAGATGTGCCCTCGTCAGAGGCACCGCTTGAACTCCCGTCTTTCCTTGTCGGGAAGGATCTTCCGCTGAGTCTGATCTACAGGGCGTGGAACGCGAGTGAAGCCGGAGAGCCATTTATTAAGGCTGATACTGAGACGGAACTTCTGATCTGCCGTCTGATCGAAGAGGAATTCAGCGCTATCAGCAAAGCGGATGAATACAACCTTGCATCCCTTCCGCTTGACTTAAGGGACCGGCAGCAGATTGATTTTCTAAGGCAGCTCTTTGGTGCGATGCTTCGCCCGACTGACGATAAGGAATGGAAAGCCCTGCTTCCGCAGCCGGAGCAGATCAGGACTATGACGGCATACAGACCGCACCTGAGCAGCTGTGAAAAGCTATGCCGTGATCTGGATCTTGCGTCCAGTTTCTTCTACAAGATCAGGAGAGAGGATCTGGCGGAATATGTGATCCATCTGAAGCCGCCCGTTACAAAGCGGATCGCAGAGATCATGGCGGAAGAGATTCCGCAGTACGCACCGGGAGAAGATCCGGAAAAGACAGAAGATACCTCCTCCTGGCCGCTCGCCTATATCTATGTGAGCCTGTCCGGACAGGTCGAGCGCAACACCGGAAGGTTTCCGTCAGGCGATTATGCAAAACTGTACTCACACAGGCTGGAGCAGTCTTTCGGAAATGAGGCTTCCTATATCGACTATTACTGTTACAAGAAAAAAGACCGCACGCCCGATTACTGCAGATTTGAACCATATCTGCGGTATACCGTGAGACTGGATCCACGATTTATTGTCGCAGATGAAGGAAGGTATTATCTGGCTGAGCGTTTTGAAGTGGTAAAAAGTGACTATAAGGAATCCGCTTCACCCTACAGACAGAGATCCGGACGATACCGCGGCAGGAGAGGCGGAAGAAGGAGACATTGAAAGCCTTCCGCACAGGAGCAGAATACCGCAGCATGAAACAAATATGTTTAAACATGTTAACTTTTTTCATCATTTTATGTGCCAATTGTGACAGAAATGATTGAAAAATCAGCTTGAATTAGAAAAATATCGATAAATATCGAAAAAGATTGCAATGGCAACTTTACAAATGTGTTACATTCGTGTAAAATTCGAAGTAACGGTGTAAGGAGAATATTGCAATGATTTTTAAAGAGATTAAAGCGAAAAAAACTTACAGCAGACTGATCCTTCTGATCGCGGCGCTGATGCTGGCTATGGTATTTATTCCGGTACATGCGCAGGCAGCTTCAGCTGTGAAAACGAAGAAGGTCACTATGAGAGTCGGCCAGAAAGTTCAGCTCAAACTGAAGGGCGTTGATGAGAAGCTGAAGTGGAAGTCTCTCAACAAGAAGAAGGTATCCGTCAAGTCAACCGGACTGATTACAGCGAAGAAAAAAGGAAAGACCACTGTCAGAGTCAACTATGACGGTGTAACCTATAAGTTTAATGTCACTGTCAAGAAGCGCAAAAAGGGACAGAAAAATACGGTCAAGACTGTAACAGTTGCTCTGAAGAATGTATCGACTTCATTTGCCAGTTCCGAAGAATCATCTTCGTCTGAGAAAGAAACCTTTACTCCTGCGAAATATGCAGGCCTGAAGACAATCGTTGATGAAAAGCTGAAGTTCCAGCCAAAGAATATTGTAATGATCGGCGATTCCCGTTTTGTCGGGATGAAGAATGCAGTCGGCGGAAAAGCTACTTGGTACTGCAAGATCAGTATGGGACTTTCCTGGCTGCAGGAGACCGTGAATATTCCGAAACTCATAAAGCAGAAAAAGCTGGATGTTGACGGTAAGGCTATTGTATTCAATCTTGGTGTAAACGATCTTGGAAATGTGAATAATTACATTTCATATCTCAATTCGCTGGGAGAAACGCTGCGCAAGAAAGGCGCGACTGTATACTTTATGACGGTCAATCCGATCAATGATAAACTTGCAAGCGAAAAGAATTATAAAGTAAGGAATAAGACGGTTATCTCATTTAACAAAAAGATGTGTGCAGGTCTGAAAGGATTCGGCATCATCGATACCTATGATGAACTGGTATTCCAGTCTTTCACAACTGTTGACGGCGTACATTACGACGCTTCAACCTACAGGACCATTTATTCCTATATGCTGAAGTGCATCGGAGCTTAAGACGCATATTAAAAGCTGAATACAGAGACACAGGCTGAAAGGCCTGTGTTTTTTTGTTTACAATATAATTTGTGATTCCTTCTTGACAGATTTATCTGAATTCAAGCAGAATAGAGCATTGGTAAGGAGGAGAACTGTGATGTGTGTTTCAGACTGCATGAAAACTGTGATAAGAGGCGGGATGGCAGGTATAGTGCTGCTGTTGCTGCTGTCTGTCCGCACTGCCGCGCAGGAAACAGACCTTGCTGTCTGGGTCTGCCCCGCAGGCGGATATGAAGAAGAATCAACTGTAAGAATACTTGCTGAAGATTATCAGAAGACACATCCTGATGTCCGTGTAAACACAAAAGTTCTGGATCCGGTTGCCGGGCCGGAAGAAATAAGCTCCGTACTCGGCACTGAGGATGCACCGGATATTGTAATCGCTGCTCCTGAAGATATCGTAACCAGATGGGGCAGCCAGGGATATATGGTTGATCTGACTGAACTCTGGGATGAACAGATAGAAGCAGAGACAGACGGTGAAGTAAAAGAGGCTTGCATAAGTCCTGATGGGATCTATTATCAGATGCCGCTGTTCCGCGATGTCTATACGATGGCAATCAATTATGAGGCATTCCGCGATACCGGTGTGCTCCAGTATCTTAACGAAGATGCCCATTCCTGGAAAGACAGCGGATTCATAGACTGTGTTCTGGTAATGCGGGAGCATGAACTTCAGTATGAAAAGAAAGACATAACAGTCTGCAGGATCCCATGCAGAGATCAGAAGGATCAGAGGCAGTTCATGTCGTTTATCACGAATCTGTCGAACGGCTCCCTCATTGACGATATGAGAACGTCCTATACACTTAGCAGTTCATCGGTAAAAAACAGTTTTGCCATCCTGAGAAACATGCAGGGAAAAGGGCTGTCATATGCACCTGATATGACGAGTGAAGAGGAACTGGAAGAGTTTCTGAACGGAGAACTGCCGGTTACTTTTTTCTGGAGTTATTACAGAAACAGAAAATATGCGGATCAGACGGACTTCACAGTGTTCCCCATGATGTATCCGAATTCAAAAAACAAGCCGGTTCTGAGCGGAGACATCCGCGGATTCGGAGTGACAGACAGCGGGGACGAGAAGAAAATCAAAGAAGCCATTGAATTTGTACGTTTCTTTACCGAAGATCCGGACGAGTACAGCAGGGCAGTCAGCCTGTCACAGTGTTTTCCTGTCAGGAGCAGACTGAAAGGGACTTATGTCGGCGGTCTTTACCAGGATGATCCGGACAGCAGACTGTTCCGTTTTTTCATGGATTACTTCAAGGACTACACACCGACTATGCCGCTGTTTTCAGAACTGGAAGCAGAGTGGCCGGGTCTTGTCAGACAGATCGCAGAAGGGAACGGGATCGGAGAACTGACTGCGGCAATAGACGAAAAACTGAACACAAGACTTGAAGCTGAATATGGTCTCCATGCTGCTGATATGGAATAAATGCATGATTATGTGCCTGTAAACAGCTTTCAGACAAGCAATTTTTTAAAAAAATATTACAATTACTTTACAAAACGCTTGACCTGCGGCCATTTTCCATTTACAATGACGATACATTCATCTTTATCGATTTATAAACGGGATAATATCGAATGTAGTTTCAGGAGGGAGTATTTTGGCTGGCTGTCGGTTCTCACTGAGAAGACTGATACTGGGCGTAATCGCTGTATATGTGGTTCTGCTTGCTGCAGAGCCTGTTATTAATGCTGACTTCAGAACAGTCCATGCAGAAGAATCCTCTGATACAAATACCAGTAAAACAGGGTTTGTGAAAAGAAAAGGCGACTGGTATTATCTTGTGAACGGAAAAAAGCAGAAAGGCTGGATTACTGTAGGAAAGCGTACGTATTATGCCAGAAAGAAGGGCAAGGATAAATACAAACTTGTAACAGGCTGGCTGAAACTTGGAAAGAAATGGTATTATTTCCAGGAAAAGGGCAAGAAAGGGAAAATCTGCTCAAAAAACACTTCCAGGAA
>CADCOU010000302.1 GCA_902803155.1 uncultured Lachnospiraceae bacterium
AACCTCTTCTCTGCTTTTCGCGCAGGGTTTCCGTCAGCTCCAGGTTCCTTCTGGTGAAAGAATCGAGAACCATGTATTTCCCGATCGTATACGGCGTGATCTCCGTAAGGTTGCCGAGTTCCGTCATCTGTGTCTCCGTCAGGTAGCGGAGAACGGCTCCGGACGCAATCATGCCGCAGTCCAGGTCGGCAAGGCCGAGTCCCTGCAGATTGCCCACATGGAAATGATCCAGTATGGACTGCCGGCATCCGTCTTCGTCAAAATACGACGGATCCAGTGTAAATACTGCACTTCCGACGGTATTCTTTATCTCATCCAGATCAAACCCCGACAGGGAGAGCGCTTCGTTGCAGATGATCTCTGCAGGCTGATAGCGTACGATCTCATCTCGGAGGCGCCTTCTGGAATCCGCCTCTGTAACGAAGAACACACCGGTGGTGATGTCCGCGGCTGCGATCCCGAACTTATCAGACAGATAAACAATGCATACCAGATAGTTGTTCCTGCCGGCATCGAGCGACGAGGTGTCCAGGTTGGTTCCGGGTGTTGCGATGCGGATCACTTCACGCTTTACCAGTCCCTTCGCAAACCTCGGATCCTCCACCTGTTCGCAGATGGCGACCTTATGGCCGTTTCCGACGAGGCGGTTCAGATAGCCGTCGACTGCGTGGAACGGGACGCCGCACATGGGCGCGCGTTCATCCAGTCCGCAATCCTTGCCGGTCAGTGTGATCTCCAGCTCTCTTGACACCAGGATTGCGTCGTCAAAGAACATCTCATAAAAATCGCCGAGGCGATAAAACAATATGCACCCGGGATATTGTTTCTTCGTCTCGACATATAATTTCATCATCGGCGACAGTCTGCTGACGTCGATCTCATCGATCATCATGGATTAAACTCTCTCTCCCATATAGTAAAAACCGCGGCTCTCCGCGAGCCTGACATTTACGATACTGCCTGTCAATCCCTCGTCTCCGGGGAAATGCACCACCAGGTTGTGGGGTGTGCGTCCGGTCATCAGTCCTTCTTCCTGCCGGTTCTTCTCCTCGACCAGGACCGGACATACCTGTCCTTCGAAACGGGAAGAACGCATCCTGCCGATTCGCTGCACCTCTTTCAGGAGCCTGTCAAAACGATCCCGGATGACGTCCTCGCTTATCTGGTCTTCCATGGAGGCAGCCGGAGTTCCGGTACGTTTCGAATAGATAAATGTGAAGGCGGAATCATATTCCACCTTTCTTACGATATCCATTGTCTCCAGAAAATCTTCTTCCGTCTCCCCCGGGAAACCGACAATGATATCTGTCGTCAGGGAGAGATCCGGCATCGCCGCCTTCAGCCTGTCAACAAGTGCAAGATAGGACTCCTTTGTATAATGACGGTTCATGATCTTCAGAAGGCGCGAAGAACCGCTCTGCACCGGAAGATGCAGATGAGAGCAGATTTTTTCCGAATGCGCCATCACTTCGATCAGATCATCGGAAAGATCCTTCGGATGCGATGTCATGAAGCGAATACGCTTCAGGCCGTCGATCTTTTCCACTTCACGGAGAAGATCCGCAAATGAGACCGGATCCTCCAGTCCCTTTCCATAGGAATTGACATTCTGACCGAGCAGCATGACCTCTACCACGCCGTCCGCGACAAGCTGTTCGATCTCCCGGATGATCTCCTTCGGTTCCCTGCTCTTCTCCCTGCCCCTGACATAAGGAACGATACAGTAGGAACAGAAGTTGTTGCACCCGAACATGATGTTCACGCCGCTCTTGAAGGAATAGGTTCTCTCTGCCGGAAGATTCTCCACTATGGTGTCATCCTTCTCAACGACATCGATCACCTGTCTGTCGGACATCAGGGACGCCACCAGAAGTTCCGCAAACCGGTGCAGATTGTGCGTTCCGAAGACCAGGCTGACATAGCGGTAATCCTTCCGGATCCTGTCTACGACGTCCTTCTCCTGCATCATGCAGCCGCAGAGTGCGATCTTCATTTCCGGATTCTTTCTCCTGTACGGAGCGAGCGAACCCAGCCTCCCGTATACGCGGACATTCGCATTCTCCCGGACGGTGCAGGTGTTGTACAGGACAAAGTCAGCATCTTCCGTATCCTTCTCGGCATACCCGGCAAGTTTCAGGATACCGCGTAGTTTCTCGGAATCCCTCTCGTTCATCTGACAGCCGAACGTAACTACGCAGAAAGTCAGCTTTCTCCCGAGCTCTTTTTCTTTTTCATTCAGGATCATGCGGGCACGGTTGATATACCACGCCTGTCGAAGAGAGCCGTCCTGCTGGGGCGGCTCTTTCATAGTCCGGGTCTTATTTAACATCTCCCGGAATTCTTCAGATTCAAATACTTCTGTGTTCCCTGTCATCAGTGAAGTAATCCCATTCTCGTAAATATGCGTGCCAGCAGTTCACCCTTCGGAAGCTTCAGCATCTCAGCCCTTGTAAGGCCTCTCAGGGCGACAAGCGCGATCGCATACACAATCATGCCGGCAAATATCGCAAGTACGGTCGAAACCGTATTGCCGAGCGCCAGATGCAGCACATACCAGACTGCGTACGAAGCGAACGCCATGATGATGGACGATACCGCAGGTACGATAAACGTCTTTCTCCATTCCTGCTGATAATAGATATACCTGCGGATCGCGAGCGCATTCAGGATGCATACGACCAGCGCAAATACCACATTCGAATACAGGACCGCATAGATATTCAGGTTCATGTACCGCAGCATGCAGAACAGCGCGATCACATGGATCACAAGCGCGACCGCGCAGTGGATCAGAGGTTCTCTGAGTTTTCCGAGTCCCTGCAGGATCGCTGTCGTCAGTGTGCTGAGCGAATACAGGATGATCACGAGCGCACCGGCCTGCATGATGCCTGCAGACAGATCCAGTCCGCTGGTCGGATGGAACAGCATCTGGATGATCGGGCGGCCCAGCGCAGCCATTCCAAGCGCGCATGGGATCGTGATGATCATCGTATAGCGTGTTGACGAATGAACCGTCCTGACAGCCGCATTCTTATCGCGCGCGGCAACGGCGGCCGTCAGAGACGGCACGACCGCAGGTCCGAGCGAAGATGCGAGGGACAGCGGAACATTCATCAGGACACGGAATCTTCCCGCATAGATCCCCCAGATCGTGGCGTACTGCTTCTCCGTATAGTTCTGGGTCTTCAGAAGGGCGTTGAAGATGCCCTGATCCAGTACGTTGGAGATATTGTAGATCAGCGTCGAGAGGATGATCGGAAGGATCGTCAGGATCAGGATCCGGTAGATATACCTGGAGGATTCCCTTTTCCCCGTATGATCTTTCCGGATCGCGTGCCGGAATCTGCGTGAAAACCTGGCGTACAGGTACATCATGAACAGAAGGGCTATCGTGACGGAAGCTACCGTACCGAATGTGGCGCCTGCAGCACCCCATCCCGGCGCGACCAGTTCATCCGCTCCGTCCGCGACCAGGGACAGTCCGTAATCATACAGTACCCATGCTCCCCACAGTGTTACGGCAGCATTGATGATCTGCTCGATCACCTGGGAGATCGCGGTGGGAACCATATTGGAGAAACCCTGGAAGAAACCGCGGAATGTACCCGTAATGGCAAAGATAAGGATCGCCGGAGCGAGCACTCTGAGTCCGTACTTCGCATACTCCAGGTTCATGATCTGTTTTGTCAGTACACCGGAGAATACGTACGTGATCAGTGCGAGCAGGCCGCCGGAGATCACGGCAAAACGCATCGCGCACAGAAAGACCCTGTTCGCGTTTCGCATCTCACCCTTCTGTATGCGCTCGCTCATAAGTCTGGAGACAGCGAGCGGCAGGCTGAAGGAAGAGATCATCAGAATGATGGAATAGATCTCATTTGCAGTGGAATAATAGCTGTTTCCGACATCACCCAGAGTATTGTAAAGAGGGATGCGATAGATCAGGCCTATGATCTTTGCAATAATCGAAGCGGCCGCGAGGATCGTTCCCTGTACGAGAACGTTCTTCGCGGTGGAATCACCCATTTTCTTTCCATTCTGCGTCGACAAATTGCTGCCCTCTTCCACTGTATACACTCAGAATCCCCTGCGGCGGACCGGCATTGCTGTATCCGGAATGAAACCGTTCTTCGCAGGAGAATTCTGAGAGAAATCGTTCATCACATGCTGTTACACGGGGTTTCGGATCAATACTTACTGTACGATCCTTTCTCCCGTCTGATCATCAAAGTCCGTCAATGATATAGGAATCAATGCTCGGATCATCTGAGATCACAACTTTGGAAGCGTCCTGATTACGGACGATCTCGACGAAGGTCTTGCCCTGGTTCAGAGTGATCTCGTTGCCGTTCATGTCATAGTAGCGTGTAACGTTGAAGTCGCATTCACGTACATCGAACGCAACATTTGCGGAGGAGATGGTGGTCTGGATCGGATCATCCGCACTCCAGTTCTCTTTTCTCCAGGTAATCTGCTCTGCGCGTCCGTTGGTGATGAACCATCCGGTGCCGCCTTCGTTTCCGTTAACCGGATCCGTCCACAGATAATGCTCGTCAAACATGGTGGACGGGCACATCTGGATGATGATGTTCTTATAGCACAGCTGCTGTCCGTTCAGACCGTCAACCTGCGCGGAACCGAACTCGGAACGGTAATACAGTCCGTCAGACTCGTTGTAGTCGAATCTCGGATGATTGTAGACAAATCCCGGAAGGACGACCTTGGCGATCTGCCCGTTCTCAAGAGTTACCGGCTGTCCGTCTTCCGCGAAGTTGTAATGTCCGCTGTAGCCGGACGCATACTGTGTGCTCCAGCCGGATTCTGCGATCTCGCCGTTAATCAGATCATAATTGGTGTAGATACCGGTAACACCCTCGTGATCCCTGATATAAGCGGAGCTGCCGTCATGAAGCACATAGTCCTGTCCGCCTTCACCATACGGGATGCCTGCGATATCATCCGTCGTCGGAAGCTGCAGGATCGGGACAGCATAGATGACCTGGCCGTAATGTCCGTAGTGAGCATTGAACTCACGCGCAAAATACACATAGTAGGGTCTGCAGGAACGGATCGGCATGATCATGGAAGCGCCCTGATAGTCTTCAAAGATACCTTCCATACGGGTGATCGCGCCTTCGACCATGGCTTCGTACATGATGCTCGCATAGCTGGTGCCGCGCTGCCACTGAACAGCATCCGAATCGTTCTCGATCATCAGACCGACCGGTCTGGTACGTCCGATGGAAGTCGGGACCGTCTCGCCGGTAAGATAACTCTTACAGGTATCACCTTCTTCTGCCATGGCGGCAGTCCCGAACGCAGACACCATCATGAGAGCTGCTGCCAATCCTGCGATTACTCTTTTCATTCTCATACTGTTTACTCCTTTCAGGGCTATCCGCCCAACCCCTGTGTTACTTAATACTCCTTATATCTCAAAAGCCGCATGGCTTTCGGATCAGATTCAGAATCCCGGTTTATCCGGGAACGATACGACAGGCAGACTGCGGGGATCTCTGGATCAGTATCGGAGAGATCGCTCAACGCTGTATCCCTACCGCATCCATGATCCGCTTCTGACGCTCTTCCATCTGTTCTCTCTCAGCATCCTCCACATGATCGAACCCAACAAGATGCAGGATGCTGTGGGCGATCAGGAATGCGAACTCTCTTTTCTGACTGTGTCCGTATTCTTCTGCCTGCGAGATCACGCGCTCTGCATTGATTACGATATCACCGAGAAGAAGTTCCCCGGTATCCGGGTCGAATTCATCATTTCCCTCTTCATCGATCTGCGAAAAATCACCCGGATTCGGATATTCCTGAAGCGGAAACGAGAGCACATCCGTCGGTGCATCGATCCCCCGGAACTGCCGGTTCATCTCACGAATGTTCTCACTGTCCGTGACAAGCAGGTTTACCTGTGCCTCATACGGACATTCCACCTCTTCAAGTCCGGCTTCCAGAACTCTCTCTGCCAGAGCCTCTGCGCTCTCTCCCTGAAGAGCCGGTGTGATGTCTGTCTCGTTTTCGTAGTTCAGCGTCATGGGCTTTCTGTTCGTACACCTCGTATGCCTGCACGATCTTCTGGACCAGAGGATGTCTGACGACGTCCCGGCTGGTCAGCGTGCAGAAAGCAATGTCATCGATCTTGCGCAGCACATCGACCGCGACTTCCAGACCGCTTCTTGAATCAAACGGCAGATCCTTCTGTGTCAGATCTCCGGTAATGATCACTTTGGAACCGAAACCGATACGCGTCAGGAACATCTTCATCTGTGCCGGGGTAGTATTCTGCGCCTCATCCAGTATAATGAACGCATTGTCGAGGGTCCTTCCGCGCATATATGCCAGAGGAGCTACTTCGATCGATCCCTTTTCCGCGTTCTTCTGATAACTCTCCGGACCCATGATCTGGTAGAGAGCATCGTAAAGAGGTCTGAGGTACGGGTCAACCTTACTCTGCAGGTCTCCGGGAAGAAATCCCAGTTTTTCCCCTGCCTCGATCGCCGGTCTGGTCATGATGATCCTGGATACTTCTTCATTCCGGAAGGCGGTGATCGCCATGGCCATCGCCAGATACGTCTTGCCGGTTCCGGCCGGTCCTATCCCGAATGTGATCATATGGCTGCGGATCGCGTCGACGTATTCCTTCTGCCCGTATGTCTTTGGACTGACCGGTTTGCCCCCGATCGTATGGCATATGATATCGCCGTTGATCTGGGAAACGCCGCCGTCGTGATGTTCCAGTGCCAGAGAGAGATCGTAATTCACCATCTGTTCCGTGATCGTTTCACCCTTTTCAGCTAATCTTGTCAGATCGTCCAGAACCTTCTTCGCGCCGTCCGGCCCGTTTCCCGCACCGACGATCTTCTGCGTGCCGCCGCGGCTGATCACCGTGACATTGAGCGTGCGCTCGATCGCTTTCAGATAACGGTCGAACTGGCCGAATACCTGGCTCTGCAGCTGCTCAGGGATCTCAACTTCTCTCTCGACTAATGCCATTCAAATACCTTTCAGGATCTCATAAAAAACCAACTTGTATTATATAAAACTACTCTTCATTCGTCAACAAAAGTGCTATTTATGATATGGTTCTCCCCGTGAGATGCGCTGTGAGCGGTAGATCTGTTCCAGCAGGATGACACGCATCAGCTGATGCGGAAATGTCATCTTTGAGAATGATATCATCTCATCCGCTCTTCTCAGCACTTCATCGCATATACCCAGCGAGCCTCCGATCAGGAAAATGAAATGGCTGTATCCGTTCACCTGCAGATCATCCAGATGCTTTGAAAAAGAAACCGAATCATACATCTTCCCGTCGATCGCAAGCGCAATAACGCGGACATCTCCTGTTCCTTCGCATTTGCTGATCTCACGGAGCAGACGCTCCCCTTCGCGCTGCTTTATCTGCATCTCCTGAGCAGCCGATGCACGTTCCGGAGCCGGTTCATCCGGGACCTGGCAGATGCTGACCGATGCATACCGTGACAGACGCTTAACGTATTCGTCGATCGCGAGCGTCAAGTATTTCTCTTTTATCTTTCCCACTACAGCAAGCGTGATTTTCATTTTTTATCCTCCGACAGGCAGGCTTGCCTCGGCTTCATGGCTTTTGACCTGTATCAAAAATTAAGGGCTGCCGTATCTCAGCAGCCCTCATCCTTTTCTCTCATGTTATATCAGCTCTTTGACCTGATATACGCATCGATACCCTTTGCAGCCTTCTTGCCTGCACCCATTGCAAGGATAACAGTTGCTGCACCTGTTACAGCATCGCCTCCTGCGTACACGCCTTCCAGAGATGTCTTGCCTTCTTCTTCCGTCGCAACGATGCAGAGTTTCCGGTTGACATCGAGCCCGTAAGTGGTGGAGGAGATCAGCGGGTTCGGTCTGGTCCCGAGTGACATGATGACGGTATCGCATTCGATTTCAAATTCGGACCCTTCAACCGCCTGCGGACGTCTCCTTCCGGATTCATCCGGCTCACCCAGTTCCATGCGTACGCAGCGGATTCCGCATACGTTGTCATTCTCATCGGCAAGGATCTCGACCGGGTTTGTCAGAAGGTCAAAGATGACGCCTTCTTCCTTGGCATGATGGACTTCTTCCGCTCTTGCCGGCAGCTCCTGCTCGGACCTTCTGTATACGATATGGACTTCCGCACCGAGGCGGAGCGCAGTTCTTGCTGCGTCCATCGCAACGTTTCCGCCGCCTACCACGACTACTTTCTTTCCGTGGACGATCGGCGTGTCGTAATCATCCCTGTATGCCTTCATCAGGTTGTTCCTGGTCAGGTATTCATTTGCGGAGAAAACACCCTTCGCCTGCTCGCCGGGGATGTTCATGAACATCGGGAGACCGGCTCCGGAACCGATAAACACTGCCTCGAATCCTTCCCTGGTCATCAGCTCTTCGATCGTGATAGAGCGTCCGATGATCACGTTCGTCTCGATCTTAACGCCGAGGCACTGTACATTCTCCACTTCCTTC